>JBDRTL010000326.1:0-18624 GCA_043824045.1 Bacillota bacterium | reverse complement strand
CTTGGCAATGACGCCGCTTTTACAAATACGCGCTACAGTATTCCTGTACGGATAAGTGTATGGTATCCGCCCGTACAGGCTGTGACGTGTTTGTGTTTCCGTCCGGCAATAAACCCTCGGCAGCATCCACTCTGCGGCATGGCGGGGATGGATGCGAATACGGGCGGATTGAAAAACTTCACAGCCGACGGCGAAAACGCCGTCGTGATAGAGAAACCGACGGCGCGGAGAGGATCAAAACGCTCTCCCGCACGTCGGGTGTAACCCGCCGCTAAACAAGCACCTCACCTATAACTTACTCGGGGAAAGAGTCGAGCCCTGACATTAAATTAGGAATTAGGGATGAAGAATGAGGAATTTCGGTGCAGTTACGTAAGCAACCGTTTAAATACAGTTTTCAATTTCGAATCAGCATCATGCTATGCTGCCCTATGATATTAAGCTATTGTATATGGTAAAAAATGAAAAGATTGCCGGACGGCAATCTTTCCTGCATTCCTCATTCCTAATTCCTCATTCCTAATTTGTAGAAGTTCCTCATTCCTCATTGTTTACCTAAATTGGTTCTCATACAACTCCGCATACCTCCCGCCCATCGCGAGCAGCTCTGCGTGCGTGCCGCTTTCCCGAATCTGCCCGTCCTCCATCACCAGAATGCGGTCGCAGCTCTTGAGGCTTTCCAGATTGTGGGAGATGATGAGCGCGGTTTTTGATTTCATCAGCTTCAGCAGCGATTTCCACACCACCTGCTGGCTTTCGGTGTCCAACGCGGCGGTGGGCTCGTCCAAAAGCAGGAGGTCGGCGTCCGCCAGGAACGCGCGCGCGATGGCGATGCGCTGGCGCTGCCCGCCGGACAGGTTTTCACCGCCCTCGTCCACCACGGTATCGTAGCCCTGCGGCAGCGCGGTGATGAACTTGTGCGCGCCCGCCGCCGTCGCCGCGCGGACGATCTCCTCCTCCGTAGGCGTCACGCCGTCGCCGTAGCGCCCCATGGCGATGTTCTCGCGCACGGTGCGGTGCAACAGCGGCGCGCTCTGCTCCAGATAGATAAGCTTGGAACGCCACTCGTTGGGGGAGCATGCGGCCGAATCGATCCCGTGCAGGGTAATCGCGCCCGAATCGAGCTCGTAAAACTTCAAAAGCAGCTTGAAGATCGTGGTTTTGCCGCAGCCCGACGCCCCCACCAGCGCCACCTTTTCACCGCGCCTGACGGTAAACGAAAGTCTGTTCAGCAGTTCCCCTTTTTCCTGATACCCGAACACCACATCCGAAAATTCCAGCGTATCGCCGGTCTCCACCAGGCAATCCGTCGGCGAATTGTTCTCCTGGGGGGCGTTCAGCGCGTCGATCACCCTGTCGCCCGAGACGGATGAGGTGATCAAAAACCGCCAGGTGTTCCCCAGGCAGTTGACCATTTCAAACACCAGGCTCTGCAGCGGGAAGGTGAGCAGCAGCGCGGAAAACGCGATCTTCCCCGTCTGTATCAGCGCAATGCCCGCGGCAAAGAACGCCACCAGTGAAATCGCGGCCAGCAGCGCGCCTAAGGAACGCACATGCACGTCGAGGTTCCGGGCGGAAACGCCGTCCTTCGCCAGCCCGTCCGAAACGGCGTCGTACGCATCCAGTTCCGCGTTCACGGTGCCCCAGAACCGGTGCGCCGTGTTCCCTGCGAGGAGGTCGGAAAACCGGCTTACCGCCGCGTCGGTCACGCCGCGCAGGCGCTGGTTGCGCTTGTGTATGCGCCCGCCCGTCAGAATGGACATGCCCAGCGCGCCAAGGCCGAAGAACAACGGAATGAGCATAAGCCATACGTTCACCGCTCCGATGGTGATCATGGAAGCAATTCCCTGCACCAGCGGTAGGAAGAACGTATGCATCAGGCCCTGGAAATAGAAATTCTCGATGATCTGCATGTCCGAGGTCAAAAGCGCCATCGCCTCGCCGGAATGGCGCTTCGCCGCGAAAGCCTCCGTCTGCCGAAGCCACGCCGCCAGCAGTTTTTTCTGGATCGAAGCGCGGATGCCCAGCCCGCCGCGCAGGTTGAACAGGTACCCCAGCACGATCAGCGGGATGATTGACGCAAGCAGGCCCAGCAGCAGGAACAGCTTGGGCACGGCGGTGGTTCCCGCCTCAAAGTGGCGCATGGTCACGCTCATCGTCAGGCCGAACAGGAGGCTCATCAGGTAGCTGCCAAGCCCCGCCAGCGTCACGCCGAGCAGGCATAAAAGCCACTTGGGCATACCCAGGCGGATCAGGCGGAAGATGGTTTTCATGACGTCTGAAAAGCGCACGTCCTGATTACTCTCCATCTTGCTCCCCCTTTTCCTGCGCGGTGTACAGCCCGTAGTACAGCCCGTGTTTTTTAAGAAGCTCCGCATGGGTGCCTTCCTCGGCGATTTTTCCTTTATGGATGAAGAGAATGCGGTCCGCGTCGGTCACGGCGGACAGCCGGTGCGCGATGGTGATGCGCGTTTTCCTGTCCCCGCTTTCCCGCAGGGTGTTCAGGATTTCCATCTGATGGTTCGCGTCCAGCGCCGAGGTCGCCTCGTCCATCAGCTCGATGGGCGCGTTCTTCAAGAACAGCCGCGCCAGTCCCACGCGCTGCTTGAGCCCGCCGGACAAAAACGATCCGTGTTCGCCCGTATCGCAATGCCAGCCGTTGGGCTGCTGCCCGATCCACTGGGCGAGCCTGGCATGGTCCACGGCGAGGGCAAGCGTCCTATCGTCCGCCGCCTGATTGCCCAGCAGGATATTGTCCTTCACCGTACCCCTGAACACAAAGGCGTCCTGCTGCAGCACGCTCATACGGCTGCGAAGGGCTTCCAGATTCCAGTCGGAAACCTTTCTGCCGAGCACCGAAACCGTGCCCGACTGCGGGCGGAACAGGCCGGTAATCAGCTTGAGCACGGTGCTTTTCCCGCAGCCCGAGTGCCCCACCAGCGCCACCTTTTCCCCTGGCTTTACCGTGAAGGAAAGCCCGTTTAAAAGCGGTGGCTCGTCCTTGTCCTGCTCGGCGTAGCGGAACGTGACGCTGTCAAACACAACCGCCGCGCCGTCCAGCGCTTCCGTTTCACCGCCGCCGCGCTCGCCGGGCAGATCCCAAAGCTCAAACAGGCGGCCGGCCGCCACGATGCCCGAGGGATAGTTGACCAAAACGTTGGGCAGCTTTAAAAGCTCATCGGTGGCGACGGACGCCAGCATCATCGCCACCACAAAGCCGTCCGCGGTGAACAGCCCGTCAAACAAAAGCCACGCGCCGACGATCGCGCAGCCAAACAGCGGCAGCACGTTGATCGCCAGCGCGGAAATATTGGCCGTGTAAATTTTCCCGATGCCGCGCACGCCCTTCTTGCGGTAGTCCTCCACCACCTCGTCCACCCATTCGTCCGATTTGTTCTGCAGGCGATAGGCCTTCAAGGTGGTGCGGTTTTGGATCAGATCCTTCGCCTGCCCGTTCATTGCGGCAAAGGCCTTGCGGTAGGCGGGGATTTCGGAAAGCGATTTCCTGGTCAGCCGCGGGTAGATGAGCACAAGGCCAAGCGGCAGCGTGTAACCCAGCGCCACCCGCCAGTCCACCAGAAATATAACCGCGACCAGAATGACGGGAATGAGCACGTTGCGCAGCCCGTCGATCAACAGCTGGCTGTTGGACGCCGCAAACCGGCAGTCCGAAACCACGCGGCTGATCAGGTCGCCGGTCTCGAGCTTTTGAATTCCCTCATATTCGGCCTTTAGCAGCGCGCGCGCGGTGATCTTGCGGTAGCTGGATTCGGCGGTTTCCGTCAGCCGCGTCATGCGAACGGAGCGAAACCACTCCATCAGCGCGATCAATACGATCGTAGACGCGAAATACGTGAAGCTTTCCACAAGCATCTGCCCGCCGGAATCGGTCAGGTTTTTGGTCACCAGGCCCAGCGCGTATGCGGAGCCGACATTGAGCAGCCCGATCAGAACGACTAAAATGAGCTGCAGCATATAGCGTGATTTATTATTGCCGCTCGCGAGTAAACGGCGGGTGGTCTCGATGATTCTCATGCGTCTATTCTCTCCGGCACAGGACGTAAGGAAGCGGAACGCGCAAGCTGATCCTGCGCCCGTTTAGTATTCTTAAGTTAACCTGTTTAGTTTACCTGCATCACCATAAGAAGTCAACGCAAACCTTATGGGAAAAGGCGTTCCGCGCTGTGCGCCGTATTCGGTTGTGCATATAATTTCAGATTCGTTGAATTATATGCAAATGGCAGTCTCCATTAAAAGCATAGTTTTAGCGGTATTTCTGATAGAACCGGGAGTGTATATGTACTACTTATGCAAAGCTTTGCATAAAGCAGGCTTTTGTACTGATTTTGTACTGGGATGGCGTTGACGCGCGCGGGCCGCGCATACCGCGGCCTGATACGCTACGGCAGATGCCTGCCGATCGTCCTGCGGATCGCCCCGACGCCCGCGTTCATCTCGGTGAAATAGGCTTCGGCTTTTTTCCCGAGGTTTACGCCGTAAAGGTTCATGCCGCAGATTTCGGGATTTTGAAACAGCGGGCGCAGCCTGTTTGTATCAAACGGCTTGCCGAGTTCGTAGCCCGCGACGAGCTTTTGCAGATCCTCCAGATTCGGATCGGGAGAAGGGGTGAAACCCCTTCCGTCGTCGCCGACGGCGGTGAGGTAGCGCGCATAGCCCGCGAACACCATGGGAATCATGGTGAGGAAGGAAAGATCGCTCTCCCCGCGTTCCACGTAGGCCTTCAGCGTTTCTCCGAAGCGCACCGGCAGCTTTTTAGAGGTATCGCATGCGATGCGCTGGGGCGTATCGGGCACGAAGGGGTTGGGGAAGCGCTTGGTCAGCACCTCGCCGATGAAGGCGTCCGCCGACAGGATGCCGGGGTCCGCCGCCACGGGCATGCCCTCGCCGTAGCCGATGACCCGGATCATCCGCACCAGCGTTTCGTCCCGCATTTCCTCGCTGATCCTTTTGTACCCCATCAGGCAGCCGAAAATCGCCAGCGCCGTGTGCAGGGGATTTAGGCAGGTGCAGACCTTCATCTTTTCGATTTTATCCACGGTTTCCCGCGTGCCGAAGATCACGCCCGCCTTTTCAAGCGGCGGCCTGCCGTTTGGAAAATGATCCTCGATGGCCAGATATTCGCATTCCTCGGCGTTCACCATCGCGCTTACGAAGGTGTGCTTTGCGGTTTCCGTCACCTCCATGCCGGAAAGCCCGTCGGCTTTGAGCATTTGAAGCACCTCCGCAGACGGGCGCGGGGTGATCTTGTCGATCATGGACCAGGTGAAGGCCACGCGGTCCGGGTCTTTCAGATACCGTAAAAACTCCTCGGCGACGACGCCCTTTTTCCGCCAGCTTTCGGCAACGGACAATATGCCCGCCTTAAGCAGGTCGCCGTTATGGGAGCAGTTGTCCAGGCTCACCATCGCCACGGGATGCGCCCCCGCCAGATAACGCGCGTACAGCAGCTTGCAGATTTTGGCGAGGATGGCGGCCGGCTCGACGATCGATTCTGCGTCCGGGCTGCGCACGGCGTAGCCCTTTTCCGTGATCGTCATGGAGACGATCTGCAGGCTTTCCGCCGTCATGATCCCGACGATGCGCAGAAAATCGCGGCTGTATGAAAGCGCCTCGGCGACGGAGGCCACCACGCGCTTGTCCACGCTGCCGTCGTGCCTTAAGGACACCGCGACCGTCAGGTTGTCAAACGGCGCAAACCCCTTCTGGATAATCTCCTCGTCGTAGCATTCCGCCACGCAAAGGCCGGTGTCCATCTCGCCCGCGTCGATCAATTTCTGCACAAGCACCGCCGGATACGCGCGGAAAATGTTCCCCGCGCCGAAGTGTAAAAAGCGCGGCGAAAGCTTTGTGCGCTCGCGCATGGCCCGCACGTCAAACGACGGCACGGCGTACCCCTTCCCGGCCAAAGCCGGAATGCTCTGCAGGGATAATTTCATTGATTCTTCACCTTTTGTCGGATCAGCGCGTCGTACAGCCCTAAAAGGTACTGGCTGCCCAGCGCGCGGTCATACAGCCCGTAGCCGGGCATGGAGACCTCGCCCCAGATCGCCCGCCCGTGATCGGGGCGGAAGGGGCCTTCAAAGCCGATGTCGATGAGCGCCTGCATGATCTCCACCATGTCCAGCGACCCGTCCGCCGCGTAGTGCGCGGCCTCCTCAAACACGCCGGGGGCGGTGTGCCTGGTATTGCGCAGGTGCGCGAAGTGGATGCGGCCTTTCAGGCTGCGGATGATGCCGGGGATGTCGTTTCCCGGATCGGAGGACAGCGATCCCGTGCACAGGGTGACGCCGTTATGCTTGTTTGGCACGGCGCCGAGCACCCGGAGAATCTTTTCCTTGCCGGTGATGATGCGCGGCAGGCCGAACACGCTCCAGACGGGGTCGTCGATATGGATGGCCATGTTCACGTCGTATCTGTCGCACGCGGGCATGACGGCGCTTAAAAAATAGCATAGGTTTTGGAACAGCTTTTCTTCCGTGATGCCCTGATACAACTCAAACAGTTCCCTGATGTGCGCCATGCGTTCGGGTTCCCATCCGGGCAGTAGGAAGCCGTTGGAGCTGTGCTCCATCTGCTCAAACATTCGGGCTGGATCGATCTTGTCGATCTCGCGCTGGTCGTAGGCGAGCGCGGTGGAGCCGTCCGGGCGCTTTTTGGCAAGGTCGGAACGCGTCCAGTCAAACACCGGCATAAAGTTGTAGCAGATCAGCGGGATACCCGCCGTGCCGAGCTTTTCGATGGTGCGGATATAGTTTTCGATATACCGGTCGCGGTTCGGCGTGCCGACCTTGATCGCGTCGTGGATATTCACGCTCTCAATGCCCAGCACCTTCATCCCCGCGTCCTCCACCTGCTTTTGGGTGGAGGCGATGGCTTCGGATGCCCATTCCTCCCCCGGCTTGGTATCGTACAGCGTGGTAATAATACCCGCAATGCCGGGAATTTGCCGGATCTGCGCAAGGGTGACGGTATCGAATCCCATTCCGAACCATCGGAACGTTAACTTCATGCAAAGCACATCCTTATTGCCGGTTTACAATGTAAAGTATAAAACAAATCCCCAAAAAGCGGTATCCCCCTGTTTTGGCAGAGGGATACGCATCCGGTCATTTAAACAGCGACGGTATCCATAAGCTGATCTGCGGGATGAACGTTACCATCAGCAGGGTGATAATCATGCACAGATAGAACGGGAAGGTGGCTTTTACCAGCCGCTCCATGGGTACCTTGCTCACCGCCGAACCGATGAACAGCACCGCTCCAACGGGCGGGGTCAAAAGTCCGATGCCGCAGTTTAAAACAATCAGGATACCGAATTGTATCGGATCGATGCCGATCGAGACCGCAAGCGGCAACAGGATGGGCGTCGCAATCAGGATGATCGGGGCCATGTCCATCACGCAGCCGAGGATGAGCAGGATGAGGTTGAGTAAAAGCGCCAGCGCGATCGGGTTTTGCGTGATCGACATGATCGCGTTGGAGGCCATCGCCGGCACCTTGAGGTATGCCAGCAAAAAGCCGAACAGGCCGGAGGTGGAGATCAGGATCAGCACGATGGCCAAAAGGTTTACACAGTCGCCCAGCACTTTCCACAGGCCTTTCCAGTTCAGCCCTTTGTACACAGCCATGCTGATGAACAGGCTGTAGATCACCGCAATGGCCGCCGATTCCGTGGGCGTGAACACGCCGCCGATGACGCCGACCACCACGATGAGGATCGTCGCCAGCGCCCAGAATGAGTTTAAAAACTGCCTGAAGAAATTCAATAAATTGAACTTGCTGCCCTTTGGGTATTTGCGCCGGACAGAAATGATGTAAGAGCCGATCATCAGCGTGATCGCCAGAAGCGCCGCGGGCAGGTACCCCGCCAGGAACAGGCTCCCCACCGATACGCCGCCCGCGGTGGTGGCGTAGATCACCATGTTATGGCTGGGAGGCACGAGCAGGCCTTCGCAGGAGGAGGTAATGGTAACGGCGGTGGAAAAGTCGTCGTCGTAGCCCTGCTCCACCATCATGGGGATCAGGATGGAGCCCAGCGACGCCGTATCCGCCGCGGCCGAGCCGGAAATGCCGCCGAAGAAATAACTGGCGACGATGTTCACCTGCGCCATCCCGCCGCGCATCCAGCCTACGAGGGAATCGGCCAGCGCGATCAGCTTTTTGGAAATGCCGCCCGATCCCATGATACAGCCCATCGTAATGAAGAACGGCACCGCCATCAGGCTGAACGAACTGATGCCGCGCACCATCTGCTGCGCCATGATGGTCAGCGGCCGGCCCAGATATATCAAACAAATCACCGAGGCTATCCCTACGGCATAGGCGATGGGGAAACGGAGAACAACCATCAAAAGGAAGCTGCCCAGCAAGATTAAGGTTGCGATTTCCTGCGTGCTCATTGAACGTCCCCTCCTCTGGCTTGTGTATCGCAGGCGTCGATTGCAATGTTCGCTTCCTTGAGCGCCACTTCGACTTCCTCCGGCAGTTGCGCTTCGGGCGTGCAGCTGCCTTTTTCAAAGAAAGCCCTGATATGTTTGAGGATAATTTCAATTTCAAAAATGATCATGCAGATGCCGGCCAGCGGAACCGGGAAGAACGCCCAGAACCGCGACAGGGACGGGATGCTGATGTAAAACCCGCTCGCCCCGAGTGTCAGGGCATACTCAAATCCGAGCACAACCATGAAAACACCAAACGCGAGAACGAAGACATCCACCAGCAAATCCAGCACGCGCAGGAGTGCCTTCGGAAGCCATTTGTCAAACACGCTCATGCGGATATGCCGGTGGTGGCGCAGCGCGATGGCCGCGGAAAGCACCGCCATATAGGCCATCGCCGATAAAACAACCTCTTCCGACCACATCGGATCGGGCAGGAAGGAGATATAGCGTCCCGCCACCGCCATAGAAGTGATGGCAATATCGGCAATCAACAGGATTTTACACACAAACATAAGGACTTTATCCGTAAAGTCAAAAATCGGCTTTAACTTATCCAACGCAACAAAAAACTTCGGCATGCGGAATGCCTCCTTCAGGAGCTTGGCGCGCAGCATATTGCACAAAGGGCGCAGGACAGCGCCGTATACATGCCCTGTCCTGCGCCGTAGGTTAGCGGTCAGCCGTCAAGGCGATCTTACGGAGCCATGTCGACAATGGCCTGGTAATCGTCTTCATAGCCTGCGGGGATGCTTTCAGCGGCAACGGCGGCGACAGCTTCCTGCCAAGGCGTGAAGTCCGCAACGCCGATCATCACCGCGCCTTCAGCAAGCAGCTTCATGGTCGTAGCCATTTCATACGAAGCAGAGAGGTTCTTGTTAAACTCGCTGGCATCGGCGCTCGCCAACAGGATGGCTTCCTGCTGCTCGGCGGTGAGGCGATCCCAAGCTGCGTTGGTGATGATGACCGAGCCGCAGCCTAATGTGTGCTGATTCATCAGGAAGTAGGGAGCAACTTCGTGGAAGCGGTTGGAGTAGAAGTTTGCGATGGGCTGCTCCGCGCCGTCAACGACGCCGGTATCAAGCGCCTGATAGAGCTCGGTGAAGCTGACGCTCGTCGGGTTTGCGCCAACGCTTTCCACAACGCCGGTCATGATGGGGTCGGGAGCGACGCGGATCTTCTTGTTCACCAAGCCGGTGATGTCTGCTACATATTCGGTGAAGAAGAAGCTGCGGAAACCTTCTTCAACATAGAACAAACCAAATACGCCCACACCCTTGGTGCTCGGATCCTGAAGGATTTCTTTTCCCAGATCGCTTGCTGCAAATGTCCAGAAGTGATCACGGCCAGTCCATAGGAAAGGCAGGCTTAACAGTTGGATCTGCGTAGCGCCATAGGCATTCAGGGTGAAGTTGGAGATGCGGCAAAGGTCGACCATGCCCGCGCCGCCAACCATGCCGTCCACAACGTCGGCTTCGTTGCCGATTGCGCCGCCGGCCTGAATGTCAATCGCGACAGTGCCGCCGGAATACTCCGCAACTTTTTCCGCGAAGAACTCGGCGGTCTGGCCCATCAGGGAGGTAATGGGGTTCACTTCGGCGTACACCAGGGTAACGGTGTCTGCCAGGGCGGCCGTCGCGCCGAAAATCATCACGGCGGACAGCAGGATAGCGAGAAACTTCTTCATGTGTTTGCCTCCTCATACGTTTTGAATTGTTCAGCAGAGCGAGCTTAATGACTCCGCTGTTTTGTCCATATTGTAACATACTAATATATAAGCGTCAATGATATTTTCGATTTATTTTAATTTTGAATACAAGTTTATCGGGCTGCGAAGGGCAAGGAATGCTTGTAAACCCCTTTCCATACTAGTATTCAGTACGCTCTGGGAAAAAGTTGTATGCATTCTGGCAGTTTGCGTACAGCCCTATTTTTTTCCCTAACAGTAGATCTGGACGGCCATCGGCGGAGCCGTTTTGCCCCGCAAGCGCGGCGGACTTGAAATCGCGGGCCGGATATGCCACAATGGCCTTGCGCGATTTAGGAAAACGGAGGCAGCCTTCATGAGCGGCGAAACCAGCATTCACATTCCCGTCAACCTTGACAAGGCGACCTTCCGGCGGTTCGCCACGTTCGACACCTTCCGCCGCCAGCAGCGCTGGCGCACGCCGGTATGGTTCATGCTGATATTGCTTGCGTTCTCTGTCTACCTGTTTTTCCAGACGGACAAGCCGCAGTCCGGGCTGATCGCCACGGTGCTTTTGTGCATCGGGCTGGGATTGCCGGTGATCTACATCTCTTCTTTCTATCTCACACTGCGGGAAAACGCGAAAAAGCACAGGCTGCCGCGCCTTGCATACACGCTGACGCTGACGGACAGTGAGGTGCGCATCCGTTCGGATGTCAGCCAGGACGAGGAACTGACCCTGCACTGGAACCAGCTCTTCGCCGCGTACCGCGTGAAGGGCGCGGTTTACCTGTACGTGCTGCCCACGCGCGCGTTCCTTTTGCCCGACGGCCAGGCCGACGCGCCGGACGAGGAGCTCTGGGCGCTCATCGAAAAAAAGCTCAGCAACAAGTGCCGCAGCCTGCGCAGGAAATAGAGGCCGCAGGATGATGCGGCCGATGATTACAGCTGTTTTAAAAAGAATATCTCGGCGGGCCGGCTGAGCGGCGGCTCATTGAGAATCAGGCAGCCGGCATCCTTGTAGCCGAGCCTGCGGTAAAAATGCCGGGCGGTTTCATCCGCCTGCGTCGAAGTCATCACGCGGGGAAACCCGAGGGAGCGCGTCTCCGCGTCCCATTGCAGTACGGCGCGTTTGCCGTACCCTTTGCCCCTGGCGGCTTCTTCCAGAAAGATCATCGCTAAAAACGGGACGTTGTCCCAAAACAGGTTATACCGCATCACCCCGACCGTTGCGCAGAATCCTCTTTGAGAAGATAGCACTGCCGGTTTATGATTTTTACGGGCAGTCCGCTGTGGGATATGTGCCGGCCAAACCTGCGCCAAACCACGGCGTCGCCGCTCGCCGCATACTCCATGACAAACATATTTCTCACTCTCCGGCCATGGTTTCCATGAAAACCGGATACTATCCGGTATTGTTTTGTTACAGCGCAACCCAATACCGCTGCAGGATACGGCCGCTGTCCTCCGCCTCGTTTTCCAGTATACCCCCGTTGCGAAGGATGGCGCGCGCGGAGCCGATGTTTTGCTTGTCGCACGTGATGAGCACGCGCGTCAGGCCCAGTGCCGCGGCGAGCGGCAGCACGGCGGCCAGCATGGCGGATGCGTGGCCCCGCCTTCTTGCGGACGGGCGCACGCCGTAGCCGATGTGCCCGCCGGCCTTCAACAGATAGTCGTTGAGCGTATGCCGCAGCGCAATCACGCCCACCAGCACGCCGTCTCCGTCAAACGCAAAATACGTATGCCCGGTCACATAGCTTCCCCTGGGTTTCGTTTCCAGCGCCCATGTGTCCGCAAGCCAGGTTTCATAGGTTCGCCCGCCAAGCCTCGCTGCGCCCGGAGCGACCGGTTCGCCGTGCGTTTCCCAATCACTCTGATAATCCAAAAACGCGTCCTTCATGGCAGGAGTCGGCCTGAACAGCTGCATCGTATCCCTCACTTCACCGATTGCGGCGGGTTCGTATTTCTATCGTCCCGGTCAGGCGATCAACCCACCAGGATGTAAAAAATCACTTCGGCCGGAAGCGCATAGCCGAAGGTGTTCGCCATGTGCGTAAAGTATACGCCACGCCGCCGGAACCGTCAAACAAACGGGCGCGCCGGCGCCCGTGCAAACGATATGCGGTTTTCGGCAGTTCTGATGACGGTATTTCTGGAATCCCGGCGTTCTTCCTGCGGCGCGCGCTCCTATCCCTTCACGCTGCCCGCCGTTAGCCCCCGCACGAAAAACTTCTGGCATGTGATAAACACAAGAACCACAGGAATCAACGTGAGCACGGACATGGCGAACACATACCCCCATTGCGTAAACTGATGCTGGCCGAAAAAGCCGGCGATGGCGATGGGGAGGGTGCGCAGATTCGTATCGTTGATCACGGTGTTCGCCCAGGGATACTCTTCCCAAACAGTCAGGAAGTTGAAAATGCTCACCGAAGCCACAGCCGGCGCGGCCAGCGGCATGGCGATGCGCAAATAGACGTTCATGACGCTCGCCCCCTCGATATAGGCTGCCTCGGTGATCTCCCCGGGAATGTTTTCCATAAACCCTTTGATCATAAATGTGGAGAACGGAATCACCCACGCAGTATAGAAGGGAATTAAACCCCACAGCTTGTTTACCAGCTTAAGCGCTGACGCCAGCTCATACTGCGGCACGATCATGGTGGTGCCGGGAATGGTCATCGTCAGGATGATGAAGCCGAAAATCAGCCGGTTGCCGCGAAAGCGGAACTTGCCCATCACAAACGCCATCGCCGAGGAAACCAACGCCGCCGCCGTAACCGTGGCAACGGAGATGAACGCGGAATTGATGAAATTGTAATAGAATTTGCTCTGGAGAAGGATATATTGATAGTTTTCAGGCGTTACCGTTCCCGCCTTGGGGAAAAACTGCGGCGGAAACTCATATAGCGCGCCGTTGGGCCGCAGCGAAGTGGACAGCATGTAGATCATCGGCAGCGTGCAGATGACCGCGCCTGCCAGCAGCAGGGCGTAGCGGAGGATCATGGCGCGCAGGGTCCGGCGGTTTTTCATATGCGCGCCTCCTTACAGCTCGCGTTTCCTGATGAGTTTGAACTGCAGCACAGCCAGCAGTCCCAGGCACAGTGCCATGATGAAGCTCAGCGCCGCCGCATACCCGAATTTGCCCGTACTGAACGCCTTATAATACATCCAGGTCAGCAGCGTGTCCGTCTGGTGCGCGGGCTTGCCGTTGGTTAAAAGTTTGATGGAGGTGAACACATTGAATCCGCCGATTGTGAGCATCACCAGCGCAAAGAGCACCGTACCCCGGATGGAGGGCATGGTGACGGACCGGAATTTCTTCCAAGCCCCGCATCCGTCGATCTCCGCCGCCTCGTACAAATCCGCGGGCACCTGCTGCAGCGCCGCCAGGAACACCACCATATTCCAGCCCACGCCCTTCCAGATACCCAGAAACATCGCCACGGACAAGCCGCCCCAGCGGGTGTCCAGCCAGCGAACGTTCTGCCCGGTCATCCCGATGGTTTTGGTGAGGAAGTAATTCAAAAGGCCTTCGGTGTTGAAAATATAGCGAAACATCAGCGACGCAATCACCCAGGACGTGATGACCGGCAGATAGTTGACGACCCGGAACCCGATGCTGAAACGGCGGACGCCGTTCAAAAGCACCGCCGTGAACAGGCCGATCGCCATCTGTCCCGGCACGGTGACGAACGTATAGGCAAGGCTGTTGCCAAACACAATCCAGAACGTTTGATCTCCCACGACCTCGGTGTAATTCGCAAGGCCAATCCATGGCTGGCTCAGCATCGAGGCAAAATTCCAGTCGCAAAAGCTTACCCAAAACAGCCGGAAAATCGGGTAAACCGTAAACAGCGCAAAAATACCAAGGCCTGGGGTCAGCAATACGCCAAGCTGAAAGCGGTTAAGCCTGGACTTGGTTTCCATGATCCTCGCCTCTTTGTCCACAATAATTTTGGGGAACCGGCGCAATCTTCCGGGGATCGAAAAACTGCGCCGGTGCTCCAAAGCGGCCGGTTCGGACCGGCGGAGAGAGGGGAACCCAAGTTCCCCTCCCCGCCAGAAGGTTCTCGCCTTGACGCAAGGCCTGTCTCAGGGTATCATTGTGCCAGCAGGGCGTCAAACGTCAACGCCAGTTCGTCCATCGCTTCCTGCGCGGTCTTCTCACCGTTCACAACGGCGGTCATAGCGGTGTTCAGTTCGTTGTCCATTTCGCTCCAGGCAGCCACGGACGGGCGCGCCTTCGCGGTCTGGATGGCCTCCAGGAAGGGCGCATACGAAGCGTTTTTCACCGTATCGCTCTCCAGAGCAACCTTGTTGACGGGGATCTGCCCGCATTTGGACATTTCGGTTTCGGCATACTCGCCCGTCATGAATTTCATGAATTTCCATGCGGCTTCCTGGTTGGCTGCGTTGAATATGGCGATATCTTCGCCGCCCAGCACGCTCACACTGCCGCCGTCTCCGGCGGGAATCGGCGCGTTGCCATACGCAACGTCCGGGTAGGAGCCGGCGAGTTCTGCGGATTTCCACGGGCCTTCCAGCATCATCGCATAGCGCCCCGTGCCAAAGCCGTCCGTCATGGGGATGTCGCCGCTGTTAAATCCTGTGATCCCGCCCGCCAGCACAAGCTGGGCAAACGTATCAACGGCCTTCACGGTAGCTTCGCTGTTGACATAGCCGCTGGCGACGGTCTGCTCGGGATTGGTGAGGCTGCCGCCGAAGCTCCAGATGAACGGGCAGATGTTCCAGCCGCTCAGGGCCGGCTCGTTCCAGCCCCATACCTGCTGTCCGTTGGCGTTCGTGCCGGAGAGCGCTCTGACTGCCTCCGCCCACTCGTCCATCGTCGCAGGCACCGCTACGCCGGCGTCCTTTAGCATCTTTACGTTGTAAAATACGATCTTTGAGTTCGTGTTCAGAGCCAGTCCGTAGTAGTTGCCGCCGATTTTTGCAGTGGACATAGCGCTTTCCAGAAGCGCTCCGCTCACATCCGCAAAGTCCGGCATGGCTTCATCCAGGGCAACCAGAATACCCATCTTCTGGAATTCGGGCAGCCAGGCGATATCGCAGCGCGCGACGTCCGGCAAGCTTCCAGAGCTTGCGCTTACCAGTACCTTGTCGTGCAGTTCAGCCCATTCGTGCGACACAGCGTTGACCGTGATCCCGGGGTTTTCGCTTTCAAACGCGGGAATGAGTACGTTCATCAGCGTCTCGTTCTCGGCCGACTGTGCGCTGTAATGGTGCCAGAAGTTGATGGTTACCGGGGTTTCTGACGATTCTGCCAAGGTTGTTCCCGCTGACAGGCAAAGGGCAGCCAAAAGCAGGATCGCCAGAATTTTTTTGTTGGTGCGCATGGGGTTTCCTCCTTTATGTTTGTATGATCTTTACGGATCGCGGCGGAACGGTGACCGTTCCCGTAGCGTCCGAGAAGTCCAGCGTTTGCGGCGTGCCGCCGCGGTTAAAATAAGCGAGCAGGCGCGCATCCCCGTATCGCCTTTCCATGACGAACACATCGTCCGAAAAATCTGTTAATAGCATATGATAATCACCCAGCCGCGCGGCGGGGTCTTGTTTACGCAGCACAATCATCTCCCGCGTCCATTCGAGCAAGTCCGATTCTGAGTGCTCCCACGCCATGCCGCCGCGGCAATCCGGGTCGCTTTCCCCGATCATGCCCAGCTCATCTCCGTAATAGACTGCGGGGCTGCCGGGAAACAACATCTGAAGCGCAACCGCCAGCTTCAGCCGCCACGTTTCGCCGCGCGCCCTTGTCAGAAACCGCGCCGTGTCGTGGCTGGAAATGCAGTTGTACATGCGCTGGTTGACCTCGTCGGGATATTTCATCAGCAGGTGAGAGAGCCTGTGCTTCAACTCCCGCGCGCCAATGGTTTCCGTGGCGAAGAAATCAATCGCCGCATCCCGAAACAGGTAGTTCATCGCACAGTCCAGCTGATCCCCTTCGCAGATCATCCGGCTTGCGTCCCCCCATGTTTCGCCCAGCAGCAGCGCATCGGGATATTGCCGCTTCACGTTCTCCCGCAGGTAGCGCAGCGTGCTTGCGTCGATCTCGTCCGACACATCCAGCCGCCAGCCGTCGATGGCGGCGGTTTTCAGCCAGTAGAGCATCACGGATAGAATATATTCCCGTACCTTGGGGTTGGCCGTGCGCAGGCGCGGCATCCACGCATAGTCCCCGACGCATTCGTAGCATGCGGCATCTTCGGTCACGGGGAAGCGCTTCAGGTAGAACCATTCGCAGTATGGGGAGGCTTTGCCCTTACTCAGTATGTCCGAAAACGGCGCGAAGCGAACTCCCGTATGATTGAACACCCCGTCCAGCAGTACGCGGATGCCCGCCGCGTGCGCTTCTCGTACCAGCGCGGTCAAATCCTCGTTGCTGCCGAAATCCGGATCGACCGAAAAGTAATCGGTCGTCGCATACTTATGGTTGAAGTCTCCCAAAAAAACAGGCGTCAGATACAGGCATTCCACACCCAGGCTTTGCAGGTACGGCAGCTTTTCGCGTACGCCGTTAAGGTCGCCGCCGAAATAACCGCTGCGGTCCGGCTTTGCATCCCAAGGCATATACTCGCGCAGCTTTTTACCGCTGTTTCCCACGGCAAACCGCTCCGGAAAAATCTGATAGTATACGATGCCGCGGCTCCATTCCGGCAGCGTCAGGACGTCCGTCTCGTTAGCCTGGAGCAATTCAAACAAACCTTCCTGCGGCACGGCATCCAAAACACCCCGCTCGCATAAATACCGTTCGTTCCATTGCGAATCCCGCAAGAGAAAGTAGTACTTCAGATAGTGAACTTCCGCAGAAAACTCCGCCTCGCAAACCCACTCGTCGCGCAGCCCGTCGCTATAGCGCACCCGCAGCGCCACCTTCCGCAGGCTGTCCGGGGCGGGTTCGTCGCGCTTCCAGCAGCACAGGGTAACGGCGCTTAGGTCTCCCTGCGCGGCAAAGAGCCGAAAACGAATACGGTTTCGTGCAAGCGGTTGCCTATACGGCAGAGTCGATCCGTGGCAAATGGCGGCATGGTTCATTGTTTCACTTCCTGCAGCTGGATTCTCGTTGGATCAATGACGTGCACAGCATCGTTTGCTGCCCGTCCGTCCGGCGCGCGATGCGCTGGAAAAGCATCCGGGCCGATTCTTCGCCCAAAAGGGCGGTATCTACGTTGATCGCCGTCAGCGGCGGCTCGGTATACGGCGCGAGCGGATCATTGTCGAACGTCACCAGGCCGATCTGCCCTGGAACGCGCAGCCCCGCGGCTTTGATCGCCTTGAGCGCTCCGAAAGCCGTAAGGTTGTCGTTGCATAAAAAGGCGTCCGGCGGCGTTTGGAGCGCCAGGGCTTTTTTCACTGCGCTGTCCGCGGAATCCACCGTGCCGTCGATGGGAAATTCCATCCGCTGGCTGTCGGCTGAAAGCATGGAGCGGTAGCCCTTTAGTCGCCTTTTAACGAACCCCGCCTTTTCGGAGCCGCACAGGAACGCAATCCGCCGATATCCTTGCGAATACAGGTGTTCCATCGCCAGCCCCGCTCCCTGCTCGTTGTTCACATCCACCCAATTTGCGTCCTTTCCGTCTATATCTGGGCTCCCGAGGATCACATAGGGAAACTTGCCGATCCTGTTAAGCAAAGAAGGCCTTGCGATGGACGGCGGTAAAATCAGGCCATCCACCTTGCGCTGCAGAATCAGGTTCTCCACGGATGCCGGGCCGCCCCCGCGCATCACCCTGTTGGCGATGATCACGGTATAGCCTTTGGCCTGCGCGACCTGCTCGATTGCGAAAAGGCTCCGGCTGAAATAGACGTTTGAAAACGCGTCTGCGTTCTGCGCGTCAACCACCACGCCAATGGCATAGCTCAGCCCGCTCGCCAGGCTTCGCGCCACGCTGTTGGGGTGGTAATCCAACTGCTGCATGGCCCGAAAGATCTTCTCTTTCGTTTCTTTGGTGACGGACGCCTTATCGTTAATCACGCGCGAAACGGTGGAGGGATTCACCTCCGCCAGCTTTGCCACGTCGTGTATGGTCGCCGCCATCTTCGCCGCCTCCGGACTATTTGTACGATGCAACCGCTTGCATCATTCGTATTATAGTCCCGCCGTATTCGATTGTCAACCCCTAAATTTCCTTTCCTATCTTTCGCGCCGCCGCAGAAAAATACGAGCGCATTTGAAAAGTGCTTCACCAAGTGCTATAATGCGGTTGACCGTGCCCCGCTAAGCGGCTGCGTTCGACGAGGAACGCTTGAGGGGGCGCGGTTGTATTCCGTTCTTTTTTGAGGCGCGGGCTTTATTCACGCCGAAAATCAAATGGCGCGCCAGCGCGGACGGGGAGGAAGGAAAGGGGTCTTTTCGCGTGTTATCCTATGAGTTTTTATTGGATCTTGCATTGATTTTGCTGTTCACCAAGGTGATGGGGATGTTTACCCGCAAGCTCAATATGCCGCAGGTCGTCGGCG
>JBDRTL010000325.1:0-2956 GCA_043824045.1 Bacillota bacterium | reverse complement strand
CTACCGCACCGGCGCAACCCGCATGACCTTTGTCTTCTCGGATTCTCTGGACGAAGGCCAGCCCACCTCGTTTGGCCCCATACGCTCCGCGCGTACCGGGCACGTCAGCCTGCGGCAGGAGTGGCAGGGCGGCATCGTGTTTCGCGGCGGCCCGGAAAGAACCGAAAACAATATTGCGGAGATGTTTTCCGAGCTTGGCGCCAGTGATCAAGGCGTCGTATTCGATCTGGAAACCAATCTTACGAATGGGTATTCCACGCGGGTGAAAGGGCTGAAAAACCCGGAAAACCTGAGCGCGAATATCGTCGGGCTGCGCGGCCTGATCCCCACAAACTATGCCTCCCAGCCGCGCGCGTTTCTGTTCGCGGACATCAACCCCTACACCGACGGATATGATTTCGCGTATAAAATCAATCTGGACTGGGGCGACGAGAACTACGTATCGCACTTTGTGTACGACGAGTTCAACAACATCTACTACCGCTACTCGGGCGCCGCGCTCTTCGCAAGTTACGTCAGCGATGACGACCTGTCCGATGAAAACGCGATACCGCTCGCCTTCTCCAATGTGATCGTGCAGCGCGTGGAATATGAATACACCAACAATTCCAAGATCATGCCCAACATGCAAAGCGTCGGCAAGGGCAACGCGGATATCTTCATCGGCGGCCGCTACATTCCCGGCTACTGGGTGCGCGAATCGCAGGATGACCCGACCGTTTACTACGACGACGCGGGCAATGAAATCCAGCTGACGCGCGGCAAAACCTTCATCGCGCAGATGCCGCCGGACTGCCTTCTGACCTTCAGTCCCACCGGCAATTGATTCACCAGACAGCAAAAACCTCTCCCCGCATGGGAGAGGTTTTTAATCGCTCCACGGATGGAAAAACGGTAGCTCTTCCCTGACGGCCTTGATCTTTCCGCCGGTGATCTGCCGCAGTCCGCGGATCACTGATTCTTCGTCCGATACGCGGCATAAAAGTATCAGCCTGACGAAATCTGCATATTCCGTGCTTTCCACGGCCACGGGGAGGGATTTCACGGCGTTTTCCACCCTGTCCCAAAGCGGATACGCAATGGATACTTGCCATCTGACGGTCTCGTACATCGCGCAAATGCCCGCCGCGTCCAGCGCAAGGGACGCGGTATGCGCATAGGCGCGCACCAGTCCGCCCGTGCCAAGCAAAATCCCGCCGAAATACCGCGTGATGACCACGATACAGTCCACCACGTCCTTGGCCGTCATCACCTCGACGATCGGCTTTCCCGCCGTGCCGGAAGGCTCGCCATCGTCGCTGTAGCGGATGATCCCCTTATTCCGCCCCACAATATACGCAAAGCAGTTATGCGAAGCGCCGCGGTGCGCCTGCCGTACTGTTTCCAGACATAAAAGCGCGCCGTTCGCGTCCGAAACAGGGGCTGCATGGCCGATAAAGCGGCTCTTTTGCACCACGTATTCCGTCTCCGCACTTTTTCGCAGGGTTTTGTACGCGTTCATCGGCGTTCCTCGTTTCATTTATCTGGTTCCTATTCTATATGGTTTGCCGTATGCGAACAATAGAACATTTGTTTGCTTTCTTTCGCCGGTTCGTTTATAATGGGCTGTGTGCGGCGATTGACAAACAATCCGCTTCCCCGTATGATGAAATGGAATTTCAGGAGGTTTGCTATGGTCATCCTCGGCATCGATCCCGGCCTTGCCACGCTCGGTTGGGGCGTGATTACGGAGCGGCAGCACAAGCAGGCGCTGATGGATTTCGGATGCATCATCACGCCGCCCGATCAGCCCTTCCCTAAGCGCCTTTTGTCCATTCAAACGGAGTTTAAAGAGATCCTCCAAAGATACTCCCCCGATGAAATCGCCTTTGAGGAGTTGTTCTTCTCCCGTAACGTGACCACTGCCCTGACCGTAGGCGCGGCCAGGGGCGTATGCGTGGCGCTGGCGGCTGATTTTACTCATGATGTGTACGAGTACACCCCCATGCAGGTCAAACAGGCGCTGACCGGCTATGGGCGCGCCGATAAGAAGCAGGTCCAGGAAATGGTCAAACTGCTATTGTCCATGGAGCAAATCCCCAAGCCCGACGACGCCGCCGACGCGTTGGCAATCGCGCTCACCCACGCGGCGATGGGCGCAGCGCGCGGCCAGTTTATGATGAAATGAGGTTAGGCGATGATAGCGCTCATTGAAGGAACGGTCTATGAAAAAACCGGCGGCGAAATCCTGCTGATGGCAAACGGCGTGGGTTTCCGCCTTTTCTGCAGCCTGAACACGATCGCCTCCGTGCCGCCCGCCGGGCAGAGTTGCGCGTTGTACACGCACCTGGTCGTCCGCGACGAATCGATGGAGCTATACGGCTTCTTAACCCGCGAAGAGCGGGATTTGTTCCTGAATCTGATTTCCGTATCGAGCGTCGGCCCCAAGTCGGCGCTCAGCATCCTGGGCAGCCTTCCCATCGGGGATCTGCGGCTGGCGATCATGACGGGCGACGTCGGCATGCTCAGCCGCGCGCAGGGCATTGGCAAGAAAACCGCGCAGCGCATCTCGCTGGAGCTTAAGGACAAGCTGACCAGGAACGCGCTCTCGTTTGACATAAGCTCCGGCGAATACGCGTTCGCCGAGGTAGACGCCACGGCGAAGGACGCGCTCAGCGAGGCGATGCTGGCGCTGAAAACCCTCGGGTATTCGCCGATGGAGGCCGCCGACGCCATCAAGAACGTGAAGGGCCAGGCGGAAACGTCCGACGAGCTGATCAAGCAGGCGCTGCGCTATATGGCGCAGAAACAGTAAAATGTCAGGAGCACGATCATGGCAGACGACGATCGTTTGATCACAACCGGGTTTCGGCAGGGGGACGATGATCATGAGCCTACCCTGCGCCCCAAAGCCCTGCGGGACTACGTGGGGCAGGAACCCATCAAGAAAAACCTCCGCATCTCCATCAAGGCCGCG
>JBDRTL010000324.1:0-2958 GCA_043824045.1 Bacillota bacterium | reverse complement strand
ATCACTTACGTAAACACCGGGCGCTGCTGTGCCAAGGAACTGGTGCTGCTGCCGCGCCAGACCTGCCCCGAGCACCGTCATCCCCCGGGTTTCGGCGGGCCCGGCAAGGAAGAAACCTTCCGCTGCCGCAGCGGCGTTGTCTACCTGTATACGCAGGGTGAAAAAACGCCGTGGCCCAAGGCGCAGCCGCCTGCGGGAGACGAGGCGCACTACACCGTGTTCCACGAAGCCGTGCTGCGCCCCGGCGAGCAGTACACGCTTTCCCCCGACACGCTCCACTGGTTTCAGGGCTGGCCGGAGGGCGCGATCGTGTCCGAGTTTTCCACCGCCAGCCACGACGATACTGATATTTTCACCCATCCCGGCATCGTCCGCTGAAAGGGGGAGATCGTATGCTTCGCAGCGGTATTATCGTCAGCGGCGTCGCGACGATTGACCGGATCATGGCCGTGGATCATTACCCCGCGGAGGGCAGCCTCGCAGACGTCGGCGAAGCGGCCGTCTCCACGGGCGGCGCGCTGTGCAACGTGCTTTTGGACTTATCGAAACTCGATCCCGCCATTCCGCTGTACGCCGTGGGCGTGATCGGGCAGGACGAGCTGGGCGACAAGACCTTCGCCGCGCTGCAGCGCGCAAGGCACGCGGATCTGTCCGGCGTGGTGCGCGCGGGCAAGGCCTGCTATACCGACGTGTACGAAAGCATGGAAAGCCATCAGCGCACGTTTTTCCACCAGCGCGGCGCGAACCGGATGCTTGACGTGAAGCACTTCGATTTCGAACGTTGCAAGGCGAAGATCCTCTACATCGGCTACGTGATGCTGCTGGACGCGCTGGACGGCCCCGACGCGGAATACGGCACGTGCATGGCAAGGCTTCTTAACGACGCGCGGGGGAATGGGCTGGAAACCTGCATCGACGTCGTCAGCCTCAAGTCCGCCCGTTTCCGCGAAATCGCGGCGCCCGCGCTTAAGCACGCCACCTACTGCGTCATCAATGAAACGGAGGCGCAGGAGATCACCGGCTTTGTCCTGCGCGGCGACGCGGGAACGCTGCAGGAAGAAAACGTCGCGTCCGCGTTAAAGGCTTTGCTTTCAGGCGGCGTGGCTAAGTGGGCGGTCATCCATACGCCGGAGGCGTCGTTTGGCATGGACAAGAGCGGCGCGTATTACCGCGAGCAGGGCGCCAAGCTCGCCCACGGCTATATCAAGGGCACGGTGGGCGCGGGCGACGCGTTCTGCGCGGGCGTGCTGTGCGTGGCGCATGGCGGCGGCGCGCTTCCCAAAGCCTTGCGCGCCGGCAACGCGGCAGCCTGCTCGTCGCTGCGGCTGACGGGCGCGACGGAAGGCGTGCTTCCGCTGCCCGAGGCGCTGCGGCTTTACGATCAGCTCTGCCATCTGTGCGATGGCGAAGAGAGGTAAGCATGACATGAAACAGCCATACGCGCTGATGATCGGCGCGGGCAATATCGGGCGCGGATTCATCGGCCAGCTTTTTTGCGAATGGGGTTTTCCCGTCGTATTCGCGGACGTGAACCGGCAGCTCGTTTCACAGATCAACGAATACGGCGAATACCCCGTCGTGCTTTTGTCGGACGAGGCGGAGGAAACCTTCACCGTTAATAACGTGCGCGCCGTGGACGGCGCGGATACCGCCGCCGTTGCCGAGGCCCTGGCCGGGGCGGAGATCGCCGCGGTTTCGGTGGGCGCGAATGCGCTCCAGTCCGCCGCCAAAGCGCTGGCGCAGGGGATCATGCTGCGCTGTGACCGGAGCGCGCCGCCCTTGAACCTCCTGATCTGCGAAAACCTGCTCGACGCGCGGAAACATGTAAAAAGCCTGCTGCTGCCATATCTTGAGGGCAAGTACGCCCGTTACCTCTCCACGCATATCGGGCTGGTGGAAACCTCGGTCGGGCGCATGATTCCCGTGCAGACGGACGCGATGCGCGCGGTGCATCCGCTGGCAATCTTTGCCGAGAAATACTGCGAGCTGCCCGCGGACAAAGCCGCCTTCAAGGGTGGCGTGCCGAACTATCCGCACCTCAAACCCTGTTCGCCCTTCGCATTCTATGTGCAGCGCAAGATGTTTGTGCACAATATGGGGCACTCCGCCGCGGCGTACCTTGGCATGCGCAAGGGGTACGCGTTCATCTGGCAGGCTATGGAGGACGCGGACATCCGCGAACTCGTGCGCCGCGCGATGCTGGAAAGCGCCGCCGCGTTAAGCCGCGCCTGGGGCGAGGATTTTCTCGCGCTCACCGCCCACGCGGAAGACCTGCTGCGCCGCTTTGGGAACCGCAGGCTGAATGACACCGCCGCCCGTGTCGGGCGCGATCTGCCGCGAAAGCTCGGCGACAACGAGCGCTTTTTCGGCGCGGCCAGCCTGTGCGCGGCGCAAAGCGTCGATTGTCCGGCCATTCGCGCGTGCATCCGCGCGGCGCTGAACCTGGATTTGAGCACGGAGTTGTCGCTTGCGCGGCTTCGCGGCGTCGCCGACGCCGTGATTCTAAAATTTCTGAAACAAGCATCGGAGGACAGACCATGAACACGCTGGGCTATGATTTTAACGATACCTGGATATCCATAAACGGCCTCTCGTTCGCGCTTCGGCTCGGCACGACGGAAAATATCTACGCGCCTTTGAACGCCGCGGTCACGCAGGGCAAAAACTGTGTTTCGTATCAGGCAAGTGCCTTAAGCTGGGCAGGCGGCCAGAAAACGGCGGAGGGGGAGATGGCGCTGACCGTCGCCTGCGACGGGCGCGGCGTCCTGAGCGTCACCGGCTTTGCGCAGCACGCGGAGGAGCGGGGCCGTAGCCTCGTCGTGCTGGTGCGCGGGCTGAAGCTCAGGCGGCTGATCGGCGAGAGTGAAAACATGCCGGCCACGGAGGTCGGCGAATACCGGCATTCCGAGGCGTTTTCCTGGCCCGGCCGCACGGCTACCATGCCGCTCGTCATGCTCG
>JBDRTL010000323.1:0-6376 GCA_043824045.1 Bacillota bacterium | reverse complement strand
AAAACGGCTTCTCGCACGCGGTGATCTTCGGCGACCAGAACAGCGACCGCGCGCTGCTGCTGATGGGCGACTCCTTCTCCTTCTCCATCACCACATGGTTCGCGGACAGCTTTCATACGATCATTTCTATTGATCCGCGCTATTTTGAGGGCGGCAAGGAAAGCCTGAACGCGCTGATAGACGAGTACAACGTCACCGACGCGCTGGTGCTGGTATCCACTTCCGATTCGGCCGCGCTCATCACTTACTTCAGCTACGATGTCCAGCAGCTGACCCGGTAAATAACCGGGGACGCGCTGCCGCTTGGTTTCACCGTATCTCCGGATGCTAAACCCCGCTTTTGCAGGCTCACCGCCGCCTGCCCGCAATCGGAACGTAAAGAGGAGATGAGAGCTTGTTCGGTGTGAGATCGCTAAAAATCCTTTTGGCGGCCGCCATGGTTTTGCTGATCGTTGTTTTGTGTTCCTGCAGCCAGCTGGTCACCAGGGAACTGCCTCTGGCAAAGCGTCTGAAGGAAGACGTGACGGCGTATCTCCATTCGATGGCCGGCAACGACGTGCTGCTGTATTCATTGAATATCGACCGGCGGGAGTACCGGGAAACGGAAGGAACGCTGGATTACGAGTGCGCCGCGAGGTTTGCGTGGGATGAGTTCGGCGGCGAGAACGAAAACAAGATCAACGCGCATTACGCGCTGACAGACGACGGCTGGACGCTAACGTCCATCGATACGGACATCGATCCCGCGGTGCTCAGCGACCGGGTGGCGATGCATGACTTGTTTATCGATACCGTGGACATTCCCGAGGTTGTCAAAGCCGCGCTGTCCGGCGTGAATACCGTGCTTTCGGACAAGCTGCTGGATTTCACCGCGGAGTTCATGGGCGTCGTTTACCGGTTCCCCTGCCGGTTTACCGATTTCACCATGAACGGCTGGGAAATCGCGGAGGATTCCGGCGTAACCGCGCTGCGCGCCATTTTGCCGCAGAACTATGTGTCCGTCCCCATGGTCAGCGGGGACGAGACGATCACCCTTTATGTCCTTAACCAGACCGATGAATCCATATACATCGGGCAGGGCGGCTGCATCGGCTTCGCCGTAAGCGCCGGCAGCGGTACGGTAACGCTGCCCGCCGGGATTACCGCGCAGTCCTCCGCGGAGGACGTGATGCTGGCGTACGGTATCCCGGACACGGATGAAACCACCCTGGACGGCCGGAAGATAACCTATCAGGAGTCCGTGAACAACAGGGTCAGCTTCCTGTTTGGCGCCAGTGCCGTGCAGATCGACCTGTTCACTTTACAGGCGCAGGCCGAAGAGCCTGTCAGGGCTGCGCTGTTTGATACCTGGCAGTTCGGCTTCTCGCTGGAAGGCGTGGACTATATGCTGCCGGTACGGTTTGACACGCTGCTAAGCGACGGCTGGGAAATTTCCGGCACGGCGGAACCTGGCGACGTCATCCGCTGGGATGAAACCATGATGCTGACGCTCGTAAAGGGGAACAGCTCGGTGGAGGTCACTGTCCGCAATCCCTCGATGGGCGACCTGCGCCTGAATGCCGCAGACGTCGCGGGCATTACGCTGGATCAAAACCGCGCCGGCTTTGCGCTGCTGAGCGTTGACGATGCGGAACGTACGGAACTGACGCTCAACCAGCCTGCGGAAGGCGTTTTCGCCGCGCTGGGCGAGCCTAGCCGCGTGGAAACGGTCGCCGATAACGAGGTCGCGACCTATGCGGCGGACAACGGCCGGTATTTGCGCGTGACGCTGGGGCCCGCGGCTGCCGTCGCGGAACTGCAATCCGCCGGGATCGGGGATACGGGTTCGGATACGCTGAACGCAACGGCCCTCCAGGTCAGCCTCAGCGGCAGCACCTACACCCTGCCAGCCGCCGCGTCGGAATTCCAGAATAGGATGTGGGTGCCCGAAAGCGGCTGGCTGCAGCCGATGCAGGCGGGCGCATTTGTGCAAATGTTGATGGAAAACCGCAGGGCGGAAGGGATTACCGCTTACTTCGTGAATACCGGCACAGAGATCATGAATCTGAAGGACTCAAAGATCGCCGGTCTGTACGCAGGTCCGAGCGACGTCGATATGGTCGTGGGACGCTCGCTGGGGAAAGACGTCTCGGTTGGGGAAGCGTTCAATATCTTCGGAACGCCAGCCTTTGATCTGCGGGACGGAGATGTGCGGTATCTGGTGTACGGCACGTCGGTCAGCTGTTTCCTGTGCGTGCGGAGCGTCGGCGATGTTGTGGACGCCTTGTGGATTGTGTGCTTTACGTACCAGTGATTCGGGCAACCGGTCACAACGAGTGAAAAGGAGCAGCCGGAAATATGAGTGATAAAAATCTAAACCAGTCTCAGATCGAAAAGCTGATCGAAATGGCCAATCAGCTGGAGAAAAGGGAACAGGCACTCAGCCGGGAATCATCCCATCTGGAGAAGCTCAGGGCCGCGCTTGACGAGCGGGAACGCAGGCTCTCTTCACAGGCGGACGCAGAACCGTTGTCTCGCAGCAGGGCTGCGGCGGAGCCTGCGCCCGTCAAAAGCGAGCCCGTGTACCGGGAGCGTCCGCTGAACGCGCCGCTGGCCGCGCCTCCGCCGCCCGCAAGGCCGCAGAGCACTGCGCCCGCGAAGCCGAAAGCGCCCGCGCCCAAAGCGCAGGCGATGTCCTCCGATACCGTTTCGGAGCTTTCCGATATTTTGAAAAACATCTTCTGGGATTACTCCAACAGCGTGCACCAGATCAGTTCGCAGCTTTCCACCGTTACGGCGGCGATGATGTGCGCCGCTGTCACCTGCGTGCTGGAAAACCGGGGGTTTGACGCCAAGGATGTGTTCATGCAGGAGATGGAGAAGCTGCTGCATGGCGGCAACCTCGGCGAGGTTTGCTTGAAACCTTCCAAATTCACCCGTCCCGCGCCCGTGTCCATGCCCGCGCAAAAACCGGCGCCCGCGCAAATGTATACGCCGGCGCCCGCGCAATTGTTTACGCCCGCGCCCGTCACCCGGTCGGAAGTTTTGGACGCCGACGAGGACGACGAGGAAGTATACCAGGCCGAAGGCGATGCGGTAGAGGCGCCGCAGCGCACCGAGGACGGCGTACTGCGCATCGGCAGCGCGGCGGAGTTCCAGAAACTCGGCGAGTACGGCTTCCGCAACGATGATAAAATCGTGCGCGTGGAACTGCCGGAGGGCGTTTTGCAGCTGCCGGGCAGTTTCTTCTACGGCTGCGGCAATCTCGAAGAGGTCTGGCTGCCGGATTCCCTGCGCGATATCGGACCGTACGCGTTTTACGGCTGCGAGAAGCTGCGCGTCGTGCACCTGGGCGACGCCTCCGCGCTGCGGGATATCGGCGAGTACGCGTTTGCGATGTGCGGAGCGCTTGAGTCGTTCGAGGTTCCGCCGATGGTGGAAGCGCTGGGGACCAGCGTGTTCCGCTTCTGCTCGGGGCTTACGCGGATCGGCTTTACCAAGGACAGCCTCCTGCACACCATCGGCAGCCACCTGCTGCAAAACTGCACGTCGCTGGATAAGGTGCGCCTGCCCGACAGCATCACGGTTATCCCGACCAGCATGTTCTACGGCTGCTCGCAGCTCAAAAAGGTGGTCGCCAAAGGCGTGGATACCATTGAGGATTATGCCTTCTATGGAAACACCAGCCTGCGCACCGTCCGCATCCGCGCCAAGAAGGTCATCGCCCCGCAGGCGTTCGAGGGATGCGATCCTGCTTTAGAGATCGAATACCTTAATTATTAGCGCCCGCTGAAAAAACGCAATCTGCGTTGTCAGCTTATTGCGGCCTCGCCCCGCGCTTCGCTTGCGCGAGGCTACGCCATTCGTTTCCTTCGGAAACTCGGTGGCTAGTCGGCCTTATGGCCTCCCTATTCGGGTGGCAGTCGGCATCACTTACGCTACGAGTAAGCTCAGCCTCCTGCCACCCTTGCTCCCACTCGGTTTGATTGTCGCAGGCTTCACTATCGTTTGCCTGCTCTGTCAAACCTCCCATTAAAGGAGCGTTTTCGGCTTCGCCGAAGCTGCACACAGGCAGCACACGCTCCTTCAATGCCTAGCATCTTACGCTTTTTGAGCGGGCTAGCGTTACTGAAACAAAGGGAAAACGCTAGAGGTCATACATGGCAATGAATTCTGTACCAACGCTGGCTGCGCATTGCATAGCCGGTGATGGGATTGTTAATGGAACAGAAATTCGCTGCGGAGAGTGGGGGCGCAGAGCCCCCGATTATTCGTCAGGAGGTCGCTATGAAAACATACCGCGAGGCCGAACTGGTGCTGGACGCGCGGGCGGAGCTGGGGGAAAGCGCGCTGTGGCGCGCGCAAACACAGTCGCTGCACTGGGCGGATATCATCAAGGGCGAGGTGCATTCGCTTGATATGGCAGCAATGAAACACACATACGTCTCCACGGCGCAGGCGGTGGGCGCGATCGTGCCTGCCTATGGCGGCGGGTTCGCCGCGGCGCTGGCGACGGGCTTTTACCTGCTGGACGACAAGGGCCTGACCAAACGCATCGCCGAGCCGGAGGGATTGGTGCCGATGCTGCGCTTCAACGACGGCAAATGCGACCGCAGGGGGAGGTTCTGGGCGGGCACGCAGATCATGCGCGACGAAATGAAGGGCAGGGGTTATTTCTGGTGCCTGGATGTGGACGGCACGGTGCGCACGGCGCTCACGGGCGTCACCACCTCCAACGGGCTTGCGTGGAACGAAGACGACACCGTGCTTTACTATATCGATTCGATGACGCGCACCGTGAAGGCGTTTCAGTTCGATCTGGAGCGCGGCACACTGGGCGCGGGCAGGGTGTGCGTGGAAGTGCCCAAGGCGTACGGCTATCCCGACGGCATGACCATCGACCGCGAGGGCATGCTCTGGATCGCGCAGTGGGAAGGCAGCGCCATACGGCGGTACGATCCGCATACGGGCGCGTGCGTCGGCGTGCTGCCGGTTGCGGCGTCCCGGGTTACGAGTTGCTGCTTTGGCGGGGAGAAGCTTTCCACGCTCTATATCACCTCCGCGCGCACGGAAACCGACGCAGGCACAGAACCCCTCGCCGGCGGAATCTTCCAGGCCGACGCCGGGGTTTCGGGATACGAGGCGTTCAGCTATCAGGGCGTATCGTAAGCCGCCTGAAACGCCGCGGCAAGCGCCGCGTCCACAATATAGATGCGCATGTTGTCCTCCTGCACGATCTGCCCGGGTGGGAGGGCGTTCAGATAGTCGCTTAACGTGCTCTGGGCAAAGAACCGGTCGTCCCAGAAGCCCGGCTCGCTCACCACGGCGGCGACGTTCTTCTCCGCAAGCGCGGCGGGGATCTCTTCTAGCGTTACGTTCAAAATCGGCGCAACCGGGTTTGCGGTTAAAAGCAAAGCGCGGGAATGCAGCGGGTACTGGTAGCTCTCCCGCGCGATGATGATGTTCTGATCATCCTTGAGCAGCGCGGCAAACTTCATCAGCGTGCCGTATTCGTTGATGATAAAACTATCCTGCGCGTAGACCGGGTCCGTCAGCCACGGCCGCCCGTAGCGGTAGAAGCTTGCGGAATCGCCCGTCACCTTCGTGCCCTCGGCAAACCAGCAAACGCACAGCAAAGCGCAGAGAAACGCGGGCACTTTGCGCGTCCACAGCGGGCAGGAAGTCCGGCGCAGAAGTTTCTGTATATAAGCCTGGAATACGTGCCATTTGTCCTCGGCCAGCGCGCCGGCGGCGGCGAGCATCGCGCACGCAAACATATACCATTGCAAAGTGTATCGCTGCAGCTTGATAAACGTGCCCGAGAAGCTGTAAAAGCTCGTGTCCAGAAGCCCCGTCATCGGCGCGAGGATGAACAGGGTTAAAAGCGCAACGGTCAGGATGGATAAATCGGGCTTCTCCCGCGCAAGGTCGGCGGGCTTATGCCTGCGCTTCCAAATCATCCACATGACGCCCAAAACAAGCGCCGCAATCGCCAGCCGCACGCCCCAGATGCCCACGGGCGTTGCGTGCGCCATCACGATGTCGTACCGCGCCTGCCAGAAGTTCAGGCTCGTGGTGGTCTCCTCCAGGCGGTAGTCCAGCCGCATATAGGTATCGTACCATGGCGCGCTGATATAGGTGGTCATCACGCGCCACGGGGAAAGCTCACCCCACCGGACATAGCACCAGATGTTGCCGATAAACCCGAGCATTACGCCCGCCGCACCGGCAATGGCCACGCCCGCGCTCTTCATAAGCGCGCGGAGGGGATGATCGCGCTGTGCGGCGGCCTCCAGCGTAACGGCGGCGGCCCACGCGAGCACGATGAACGGAACGATCACGAAGTTCACCACGTGCGCGCTCATGGTAGCGAAGCACACGAAAAACGCCGTGAGCA
>JBDRTL010000322.1:0-8031 GCA_043824045.1 Bacillota bacterium | reverse complement strand
TTCGAGTTCGCCCGCAAACTCTACAATCCCGATGAAATCCCTGTCCAGCGCCTGTTCGTCGCTCTCGGAGAGGCTGAGCATGCTCAGCATCGCGGTGTTTTGCACCGTCTCCCTGGTCAGCTTGCGCGTGTGCTCTTCCCGCAGTTCTTCCGCGGCGTTCACGCCGAGCTTCAGTTCCACAAGCTGTTTGGGATCGACGAAGTCCGGCGCGTCCGTCATCAGGCAGCTCGCGTCCTTGGTTTTGGGGAAGGCGATCACCTCGCGCACGGAGCCGGAACCTGTGAAAAGCATCACCAGCCGGTCCAGGCCGAAGGCGAAGCCCGCGTGCGGTGGCGTGCCGAAGCGAAACGCGCCCATCATGAACCCGAAGCGCTCCTTCGCTTCCTCTTTGGAAAAGCCGAGCGCCTCAAACACCATGCTCTGGATATCATGACGGTGGATACGAACACTGCCGCTGCCAAGCTCCACACCGTTCAATACCACATCGTATGCCTGCGAGCGCACCTGCGCCTTGGTGCTGTCGTCCATCATCAAATCCAGATCATCCGGATATGGCATCGTGAACGGATGGTGCATGGCGGCAAAGCGCTTCTCTTCTTTTTTGTACTCAAACATCGGGAAATCCGTGACCAGCGCAAACAGGAACGCGTGCCGGTCGATCAGTTCCATCAGTTCGCCGCAGCGCACGCGCAGCGCGCTGAGCGCCTTGCGCACAGTATCAAGCTTGTCCGCGCAGAACAGGATGAAGTCGCCGGCCCGCGCGTCCATGGCCTGCTCCAGCGCTTTCCACGCATTTTCGGAGAAATACTTGGGCAGGATGGAGTTGATCTCCCCATCCTCCTTATACAGTATCCATGCCATACCTTTCGCGCCCTGCGCGATGGCAAACTGCGTCAGCTGTTCGATCGTCGTGCGGGTAAACGTCTTGCCCGCGCCCTTGACGTTGATTGCGCGCACGATTCCGCCGTGTTTGAGCGCGGCGCAAAACACCGTGAAGGCGGACTGCGCAGCGATCGCGCTCACGTCCACGATCGGCAGATCAAAGCGGAGATCCGGCTTGTCGTTTCCGTACACGTCCATGGCTTCCTGCCACGTCAGGCGTTTGAACGGCAGTTCGAGCTTGCGCTCCATCACACGCTCGAAAATCCGGGTGAACAGCGATTGGAGGTACCGGAGCATATCCTCCTGATGCACGAAGCTGCATTCCAGGTCCACCTGCGTAAACTCCGGCTGCCGGTCCGCGCGCAGGTCCTCGTCGCGGAAACAGCGGGCGACCTGAAAATACTTGTCGATTCCCGAAACCATCAACAGCTGTTTATAAATCTGCGGGCTCTGGGGCAGCGCGTAGAACGTACCCGGGTGGATGCGGCTGGGCACCAGGTAATCGCGCGCGCCCTCCGGCGTGGATTTGCACAGGATGGGCGTTTCCACATACAGAAAGCCGTCGTCCGTGAGGATGTTCTGCGCTTCCCGCTGCACTTTTGCACGCAGCTGCAAATTTTTCAGCATAGCGGGCCGCCGCAGATCGAGGTAACGGTATTTCAGCCGCAGTTCCTCGCGCACCACCTCGTTATCCTCGATGGGAAACGGCAGCGTGTCCGCATCGGAGAGGATGACGAGCTTTTCCGCCGCAAGCTCCACCTCGCCCGTCGGGATGAGCGGGTTGTAGGTCTCCTCGTCTCGGTGGCGGATCGTACCCGCGATCTGCACCACGGTTTGATTGTGCAGGCGCTCGGCGAGCGCAAAGCTTTCTGCGTCGGCGATGGACTTGTTCAGCACCGTCTGCAGCGTGCCCTCGCGGTCGTGTACGTCCACAAAGATCACGCCGCCCATGTCGCGCCGCGTGAGCACCCACCCGCAGACGGTCGCCTGCCGCCCGATATGCTCTTTGCGAAACCTCCCGCAATATTCCGTTCTGTACATCCTGTTGCCCTCCCCGGAAAATAAAAAACTCCCATCCCACTCTCTGGGACGGAAGATACTGTCTTCTTCCGCGGTACCACCCGCATTGGCCTTTCGGCCCTCTCTATGACGGAAACGTGCATTTCCCTCCGCTGTATCGGGCGTACCCGTCCGCGCTTACTGGGCATTGCTGCTTTTCAGGCGGATGCTCCAGGCTGTTCTTCGCTTGGGCGTATCTGCCGCACTCTCAGCATCGGCGGCTCTCTTTGAGACACTAGCCTAAGGTACTCGTCCCTTCATTGCCTTGCGCGTATTATAAACCACCGTATTCACTCTGTCAAGCTAAAGCAGGATAAATACCAAATCGCAAGCCCCCGTGCGGATGCACGGGGGCTCAGAGTGTCAAAAAACATTGTTTTACAGACACACTGCCAGCCTGTTCAAAAAGCCTGAGATGTTAGGAAGCAAGGGTGGCAAAGGGTTGAGCTTACTCGTTTGTAAGTGATGACCCTTGCCAGCCCGAAGCTGACAACACAGATTGGGCTTTTTCAACAGGCTGAGCCCCCGTGCGGATGCACGGGGGCTTTAGGTTAGCTATACCATTGTTCCTTACTCGGCGAGCTTTTTGTACGTCGCGTATTTCTGCATCGCTTCTTTTTCGCTTTCCACGAAAAGCTTCCTGGCTATTTCGGGGAACTGCTTATTCAGCGACGAGTAGCGGATTTCGCTCTTGATGAAGTCCTGATAGGTGCCGTCGGGCTCCTTGCTGTCGAGAATCAGCGGGTTCTTGCCTTCCTGGGCCAGCAGCGGATTGTAGCGGTAGAGCGTCCAGTATCCGGCCGCCACGGCGCGCTTGATCTCTTCCTGCGAGTTGGTCATGTTGATGCCGTGGTTAATGCAGGGCGAGTAGGCGATGATCAGCGACGGGCCCGGATAGGCCTCGGCCTCGTTCATGGCTTTGATGAGCTGCACGGAGTTGGCGCTCATGCCGACACAGGCGACGTAGACGTAGCCGTAGCTCATGGCCATCATGCCCAGGTCCTTTTTCTTGGTGCGCTTGCCTGCGGCCGCGAACTTCGCGGTGGAGCCGGTGGGCGTGGACTTGGAGGCCTGGCCGCCGGTGTTGGAATACACTTCGGTATCGAGCACGAGGATGTTGACATCCTGGTTCTGCGCCAGCACATGATCCAGCCCGCCGTATCCGATATCGTACGCCCAGCCGTCGCCGCCGATGATCCAGATTGATCTCTTGGTGAGCAGGTCGGCTTCGTCAATCACGGTCTGCGCCAGCTTGCACGCGTCGCAGTCACAGTTGTCCTCAATGCCTTCCTTGCAGGCCGCGGCCAGCGCGTTGCCGGCGGTTTTGGAGATCTTGGCGTCGTGCATTCCCTCCAGCCACGCTTTGCAGGCTTCTTTAAGTTCGGGCACGGTCCACTCGTGGTTCTGCAGCGCCGTGACGGTGTCCGCCAGCTTGGCGCGGCGCTGATTGTAAGCAAGGTTCATGCCGAAGCCGTATTCCGCGTTGTCCTCGAACAGGCTGTTCGCCCATGCGGGGCCGTGGCCTTCTTCGTTCACGGTGTACGGGCAGGTGGGCGCGCTGCCGCCGTAGATGGAGGAGCAGCCCGTGGCGTTGGCGATGATCATGCGGTCGCCGAACAGCTGGGTGGCAAGCTTGATGTACGGGGTTTCGCCGCAGCCCGCGCACGCGCCGGAGAATTCAAACAGCGGCTTACAGGCCTGCGTGTTCTTAATCGACATCAAATTATCGGGGCGCACTTCGGGAAGCGTCGTGGCAAACTTCCAGTTCGCGTTCTGGATTTCCTGGGTTTTCAACGGCTTCATGAACAGCGCTTTGCCCTTGGCGGGACAGACTTGCGCGCAGTTGCCGCAGCCGGTGCAGTCCAGCGGGCTTACCTGAATGCGGAATTGCATACCGGCGAACTCTTTGCCGGTCGCGTTCTTGGTTTCAAAGGCGTTGGGGGCGTTCTTCTTGTGCTCTTCATCCAGATACGTGGAGCGGATACAGGCATGCGGGCATACCAGCGAGCAGGTGCCGCACTGGATGCAGCTGTCGATCTGCCACTCCGGCACTTCGACGGCGACGCCGCGCTTCTCGTACTTGGAGGTGCCGGTGGGCACAAAACCGTCGGGGCTGAAAGCGCTGACGGGAAGCTTGTCGCCTTCCTGCACGAGGATGGGCTCTATGACCTTTTCGTAATACGGTGTGGTTTCCACGGTCGCGCACGCGGCGCCGGTCATGGTGTTTGCCCACTCCGCGGGCACCATGATTTCCACAAGGCCGCTGATGGCGTTGTCGATCGCTTCGTAGTTCTTCTTTACGATTGCGTCACCCTTGGCGCCGTAGGTCTTTTTAGAGTAGAGTTTCATGTACTCGTCGGCTTTTTCGTAGGGGATGATATCGGCGAGCTTGAAGAACGCGGCCTGCATAGTGGTGTTGATGCGGTTGCCCATGCCTGCTTTAAGCGCGAGCTCGGTGGCGTTGATGTTGTAGAAACGGGCCTTTTTCCGTGCCAGCGCCTGCTTCATGCCGGCGGGCAGCTGCGTTTCCATATCCTCGGCGGACCACTGGCTGTTGAGCAGGAAAACGCCGCCTTCTTTGAGGCTGGAAAGGATATCATAGCGGGTGACGTAGCTGGGATTGTGGCAGGCCACGAAATCCGCCGCGTCAATCAGATAGGTCGACTGGATGGGCTTTTTCCCGAAACGCAGGTGGCTGACGGTAAAGCCGCCGGATTTCTTGGAATCGTAGCTGAAATAGCCCTGCGCGTACATATCGGTATGGTCGCCGATGATCTTGATGGAGTTTTTGTTCGCGCCGACGGTGCCGTCCGAGCCCAAACCGTAGAACTTGCAGCAGATCGTGCCTTCGGGAGCGGAGATGACCTGCGGGCCGAGCTTCAGGCTGGCGCCGGTCAAGTCGTCGTCGATGCCGACGGTGAAGTGGTTTTTCATTTCGCCGCCCAGGTTATCGTACACGGCCTTGGCCATCGTGGGCGTGAATTCCTTGCTGCCCAGGCCGTAGCGGCCGCCAAGCACCTTGATTCCGGTCACGCCGTTTTCCAAAAGCGCGGTCATCACATCGGTATAGAGCGGCTCGCCCAGCGCGCCTGGCTCCTTGGTGCGGTCGAGCACCGCGATCGTTTTACAGGTCTTGGGGAATGGCGCTGATCAGGCGCTGCGCGCTGAACGGGCGGTACATGCGAACCTTGATCAGGCCGAGCTTTTCGCCTTTCTTATTCTGGTAATTCAGCGTTTCCTCGATGGTCTCGCAGCTGGAGCCCATCGCGATGATGACCTTTTGGGCGTCGGGCGCGCCGACGTAGTTGAAAGGCTTATATTCGCGGCCGACAAGCTTGGACACCTTCGCCATCACGTCTTCAATGATCGCGGGAGCGGCGTCGTAATGCTTGTTGGCGCCTTCACGGTTCTGGAAATAGATATCCGGGTTCTGGGCGGTGCCCGCCTGGTGCGGATGATCAGAATTCAGCGAGCGGGCGCGGAACGCCTTGATCTTGTCCCACGGCATCAGCGGCTTCAGCTCGTCATACTCCACGGCGTCGATCTTCTGCACTTCGCTGGAGGTGCGGAAGCCGTCGAAGAAATGCAGGAAGGGAACGCTTGTATCAAGCGTCGCCAAATGCGCGATGATCGCCATATCCATGGCTTCCTGTACACTGTTGCTGGCAAGGATCGCAAACCCGGTCTGGCGGCAGGCCATGACGTCGGCATGGTCGCCGAAGATGCTCAGGGCGTGCGCGGCGAGCGCACGGGCGCTGACGTGGAATACGCATGGCAGCAGTTCGCCGCTGATCTTGTACATGTTGGGGATCATCAGCAGAAGGCCCTGGCTGGCGGTGAAGGTGGTGGTGCAAGCGCCGGCGGCAAGGCTGCCGTGCAAGGCGCCGGCAGCGCCGGCTTCGCTCTGCATCTCCTGAACCTGCACCGTTTGATCGAACAGGTTTTTCAAGCCTTTCGCAGCCCACGCATCCACAACCTCGGCCATGGACGAGGACGGCGTAATCGGGTAGATTGCCGCCACTTCGCTGAACGCATACGCTACATGGCTTACCGCGGTATTACCGTCGACGGTCATCTTAATCGACATAGAGATACCTCCCAGATATGTAGTTTATTGAAAGCCATCTGCGATGCCGATTGACACCGACAAACGGATTATTCCAACAATCTAATATTATAGAAAATTGACATGTTATTGTCAACCGAAAGCGCCCGCATCCGGAGAATATCCTGCATTCTGTCTGTTTTTTTCAAAGCACGGCGCCGTAAGCCCTTTCCAGCATAAAACTCCTCCGGTTTCCGGCGGAGCAGTTAAAGTATTCGGCACAAGGTTCGGGCGTCAGATATCCAAATCCCATCCTTCCAGATACGCCTGGGTATTTTTTAGCATCGCACGGTACAGCGCACACGCGTCGGGCAGCGACAGGCCGTACAGCAGCGGGTCGGCTGCAAACGCGCGCAGCGCCAGCGACGCCTTTTTATGCCTGATCGCCTGCAGAATATCGTCCTGCGCCAGTACGGCGGGCATGGTCAGCGCATACGCGGCGCCTTCCATCGCCCCGCTCATGATGGGAATGACGGAATGATCGGCAATCACTGCGTTGGTCTCCACCACAGTGCCGAGCGGCAGGTTTGCGATCTGCCCGTAATTTGGCATATTAACGTTCGTTACCAACCTATTCAGCCCGACGAACGCCTTGATCATCTCCACGCCTTCCTCGCCCGTCGGTTTGAGCTCAAACTGCTCCTCGCCTCTGTAAAGCTTCCCGGACTTCTCCAGCAGGTTTTTCATGTTCTGCCTGCGCCAGGACACGGGCGTAAGCGCAAACTTGAAGCTGAGCGCCTTCCCGGGAGAGGACAGGTAGCGCGAGCCGGGGTTGAACTCCGCCAGATGGCGGTCGCCCGCCGCAGCGATCTGCCCCGTGCGGCGGAACAGGTCGAATTTCACCATCTGCGCGCTGTCGAAAAAGCGGTTCATCCAGTTGCCGTCGTTTCCCTCGGTATAGCCGTTTTCCGCATACTTCTCGCAGAACCGCCCGTATACGGGATAGAGATCGATCCCCTGATAGCTAGCCTTTGTGATGAAGGTGAAGTGGTTTACGCCCTGCACGGTCGTCTGGAGCTGCTTGCGCGAGACGTTTTCGATGCCCTTGAACTCCGCAAGCGCCTTGCGCAAAAGCGTCTGCGTGTGGAAAACTTCATGGCAGCAGCCCACGGCCTTGATTTTTTGGAAAGTATCGTACAGCACGCGCATGCACAGCGCCATGGGATTGGTGTAGTTAATCACGAACGCGTCCGGGCAGAATACCTCGATATCGCGGGCGATAACCTGAAACATCGGGCCTGTCCTAAGCCCGCGCAGCAGGCCGCCGGGGCCGGTGGTATCGCCGACCGGCTGGTATACGCCGTACTTCTCGGGCGCATGAACGTCGCTCTCCATCTCGTCAAACGTACCCGGCAAAATGGAGATCACCACGACGTCCGCGCCCTGCAGCGCTTCCCTGCGCGTCTGGCAGGAGATATATTCCCAGTCACCCTTTACATCCGCGCACCCGCGCAGGCGGTTGCCGATCACCGCGTTTTTGTCCGCGGCTGCCTGGTCGATATCGTAGAGATACACCTTACCGGATACGCTTGCTTCCGCCGCCAGATCGGACATCAAGCCCCACGCCCAGCCTCTGGAGCCGCCGCCGATATACGCGATCTTGATTCCCCTGGCACACCCGTTTTCGATATGCATGCCGATCCTCCTATGCCTTGAAGCGTTAGCTACACGATTGCGATTGTTTTAATGGCGCTGCCCGCCAAATCCGTAACGACGCAAAAGCCCGCCGCGCGCAGAATTCCGTTTTCCCCTTCCCATGATATCCGATACCCCGGAAAGCGTTTTCCGTACGCCCGTCGTCGTCGGAATCACGCTCGTTCCACAGCCAGGAATCAAAGCGTTCCGTCGCGCCGCAAAGCGTTCGCAGATGCTTGCCGTACCTGCACATTTGGGTCCGTTACAGCTTTTGATTGATAACGGACACGATTTTCTCGCATGCGTGCCCGTCGCCAAACGGATTGTCATCCCTCGCAAATACAGGTTGC
>JBDRTL010000321.1:0-10221 GCA_043824045.1 Bacillota bacterium | reverse complement strand
GGGCATGTTCCCCGTCTTAAATCCCAGCGAAACATTGCTTTCCCAGCGCGCGCGCGGCGCGAGCGGCAGCATCGTGTTCTGCGAGATGCACGGAAGCCGCCCCATCCTGTGCGATTTGCAGGCGCTGGCCGCGCACAGCTTTTACAACATGCCAAAGCGCACCGTGGGCGGGCTGGATTCCGGCCGCGTCGCGCTTTTGCTGGCGGTGATGGAAAAGCGCGCGGGCAAGAAGATGTACGATCAGGACGTGTATGTGAGCGTGGCCGGCGGCCTGGAGCTGGACGACCCTGCCGCCGATCTGGCCGTGTGCCTTGCCGTGGCTTCGAGCCTCGAAGGGTTTACGATATCGCAGAAGCTCTGCGTGATGGGCGAGATCGGGCTGTGCGGCGAGGTGCGCCCAATCGCCAACGCCGAGCGCCGCGTGGCCGAGTGCATGCGGCTGGGCTTTACGGAGATCATCCTGCCCAGGCAGAACCTGAAAAATCTGCCGCCCGTCAAAAACGCGTCCGTCACGGGCGTGGACACGCTGATGCAGGCGCTTGCCGTCGTGCACTGACGGGATAGGAAGGACAGCCTATGAAAAAAACTCGATGGATCGGTCAAATGCTCCGGCTGCTCATCACGCTGGCGGGCGCCGGGTTCGGCGCGGCAGGCGCCGCCCTGGCGCGGCCGTTTTTGCAAACCGCTTATCCCCACGCGTTTTCCGGGCCGGACAGCGTGCTGATCCTCTACGTCGTCCTGTGCCTCGTCGGCGCAATCGTCTTGTTCGCCTTTTCCCATTCCATCATGCTGCGCGTGCTGCGGCTGAGCGGCACGATCGAGCGGCGGTGGACGAGCATGCCCACGCGGCAGATCCTCCTGTCCGTCATCGGGCTGATTATGGGGCTGATCGTCGCGGCGCTCTTGCATCTTTTAATTCTGTCCATCGGTTCCAGCCTCCTGACCGTGTCCATCAGCGCGATCGTGTACGTGGTGCTGGGCACGATGGGCCTGCGCATCGGCTACCAGCGGTATTCCGCCAAGCCGTACCGCCGCGGCCGCAAACACCGGGAATCGCTGGGCATGATACTGGACGAAACCATCGCCGAAGACGACGAGGCGGACGACGAACCCGCTCTATCCGCCATTCCCGCGAAGATTTTGGATACCTCGGTGCTCATCGACGGGCGTATACTGGATATCGCCGCCACGGGCTTTCTGGAGGGCGATCTGGTGATCTCCGAAATCGTGCTCGACGAGCTCCGCCACATCGCGGACAGCGCGGATTCACTGAAGCGCACGCGCGGCCGCCGGGGGCTGGATATCGTAAAGCACCTGCAAAACCAGCTGGGCGCCCGCGTCGTCATCCGCGGCCGGAATACGGCCGACGACAGCGAGGTGGACGTGCAGCTTTTAAAGCTCTGCCGCGAACTCGGCGGCATCGTGGTGACCAACGACTATAACCTCAACAAGGTGGCGCGCATCAGCGGCGTGAAAGCCCTGAATATCAACGATCTGGCCAACGCTTTGAAACCCATGCTTTCCGCGGGCGAGGAGATCAGCGTGGAGATCGTGCGCGAAGGCAAGGAAGCCGGGCAGGGCATCGCGTACCTGGACGACGGCACGATGATCGTCGTGGACCAGGCCCGGCAGCTCGTCGGCAGGAAAACCGACATCGTCGTATCCACGGTGCTGCAGACCAGCGCCGGGCGCATGATTTTCGCCTCTGTCAAAGAGAACGGTTCGGGAAAGGAAGGCCCCCTGTGATTTTGTTTCAGAGCGACTATCAGGAGGGCGCGGACGCGGCGGTGCTGGAAGCGCTGCAAAAGGCCAATGCCCTGCAAACCCCCGGCTACGGCGACGACGCGCTGACCCAGGAGGTCAAAGACCAGATTCGTACATTATGCAAAGCCCCGCAGGCCGACGTGCATTTCTTCGTCGGCGGCACGCAGGCGAACCTCACCATCATCGCCGCGGCGCTGCGCCCGTTTGAAGGCGTGATCAGTTCGGATTTAGGCCATATCAACACGCACGAGACCGGCGCGGTGGAAGCCACGGGGCACAAGGTGCTCACGCTCAAAAGCGCGCAGGGCAAGATTACCGCGGAGCCGATACGGCGGGCGTTTGAAGCGCACGTAAACGACGTGACCCACGAGCACATCGTGCGACCCGCGATGATTTATTTAAGCCATCCCACGGAGCTCGGCACGCTGTATACGCGTACGGAGATCGACGCGATCCATGCGGCCGCCATAGCCTGCGATCTAAAGCTGTTCATCGACGGCGCACGCCTGGCCTACGGCATCGCGGCGGATGAAACCGTCGGTCTGCCCTATCTGGCTAGCGTCTGCGACGCCTTTACCATCGGCGGCACGAAGTGCGGCGCGCTGTTCGGCGAGGCGGCGGTTTTAAAAAACGCGGCGGACTGGCCGCATTTCCGCTACCACATCAAGCAGCGCGGCGCGCTGCTGGCCAAGGGGCGGATTTTGGCCTTGCAGTTCCGGGCGCTTTTATCGGACAACCGCTACGCAACGCTGGGCAGGGATGCCAACCAAAAGGCGCAACGCGTCAAGCAGGCGTTTTTAAGCAAGGGATATGCCCTGCTGAACGATACCCAAACTAACCAGATCTTCCCCATCCTGCCAAACGGCGCGCTCCATCAGCTGCGGCGGGAGTTTGCCTTCGCGTTTTGGGAAGCCGTCGATCCGGAGCGCACCGCCATCCGCATCTGCGCCGGCGTGACGACTCCGGATGAAAATGTTACGGCTTTACTGCGCGCTATCGAGGCCCTTTGATGGCTTATGATGCACTTTCTGGCATAAAAGTGCGGCATACCGCAAAAAATACGCGAAAATTCGTAAAGAACTTTAGAATTTTCCTTGACAATGTAATAATTTTGTAATATTATCAACCTGAGAATTTATCTGTGCCTATTATAATGTAACTGAATAGAAATACTACGGAAACGGGGAGAAACCAGCATGAAAACAATAATGCGCAACGGCAAAGGAATTCGCAGAGGCGTTTCGCTCCTGTTGATGGTGAGTTTGCTGATCACCCTCCTGCCTGTGGTCTCCGTCGCGGAAACGACGGTCGGCGCCTACGGCAGCGTGACGGTTACGACCAAAAACGTCGTCATCCGCACGAGTCCCGCAGGCTCCAGAACGGGTTACTTCGCGCAGAAGGGAACGTACCCGATGATCGGCCCCGCGTTCGAAGTGGACGGTGTGATGTGGTACAACCTGCAGACCAGCGAAACGGGCGGTTTTGTCAGCGGCAACTACGCCATACCCAACTACGGCAGCGCCGGCATGCCCCCCACCGAGAAAACCTACGTGGATATTCTCGCCACAACCGAGATTATCTTGGGTGAAGATCCCGCTAATCCCTTGCCTGACAGCATCACCCCGACGAAGATCAATGTGGCAAAGGGCAATATCCTGCAGCTGGTCGGGAATTACTATTCCAAAACCGTCGGCAGCGTAACGTCCAATTACATCAATCTGTATTATTATGATTCCGTAAGCGATACCTACGCGATCTACCATACCCTGTACACCACCGATTTCGCCAAAGGCATCATGACGACGGACAACCTGAACAACCATATCTCCGAGGTGACCTGGAAAGCCCCCACCACGGGCCTTTACCGCGACGGCGACGCCAGGGGCGATTACCTGACGCACGCGCTGCAGGCCGCGCTGAGCATTCTGGATTATTACGAGTACGACGTCGACGGTTTTTACGGCATCCTGACCAAATCCGCCGTGACGGAATTCAGGGAGGATAATAGTATTACCCCCCTGACAAACGACGACGCGAACGCGGAAGTTTTCCAAAAAGCGTTTGAGCAGGCCACCGACAGGATTCAATACCTGCGTTCCACGCCGGGGCTCAGCGGCGACACCGACGGGTCGACGACCACGGCCATGATTCAAACCACGATTGAAAAGCTGCGCATCCGCAAGTCCGCCTCCACGAGCTCCGTATACGTCGGGATGATCGAAGCCGCCGGCACGATCCTCACCTATACCCGTACCCAGCTAAACGGCACGGTCACCTGGTACTACATCCAGTATCAGGGCACGTACGGCTGGGTGATGGGCACGTACGTAACGCCCTATTCCACCGGCACCACCACCCCTTCGACGATTACCAACTACGGCACCGTAACCATCACCAAAAAGCTGACGGCCATCCGCAAAACGCCCAACGGCTCCCGCACCGGCTATCATGTGAATACCGGAGACGTGTGCACGATGATCGGCCCCTCCGTGGAAGCGGGCGGCTATACCTGGTACAACATCCGCACCGAGAGCGGCCGCACCGGCTATGTGCGCGGCGACTGCGCGACGCCGGATTTCGGCAGCGCGGGCATGCCCTCCTCCGACAAGAACTACGTGCAGTTCCTGTACGCTGGGATGCAGATCCGCAAAGGCAGCAATCCCGCGTCCCCTGATGAAATTACCTGGGTTACTCTTCCCAAGGACACGGTGCTGCAGCTGAAGACCGGCAGCGCGTATTCCAGCGGCGGCGTGAACTACATCAACGTTTATTACAACAACGCAGAATATCATACCGAGTATACCACCAACCTGACCGCCGGGCTGATGAGCGAGGACAACGTCAACTCCTACATCGCCAACGTGGTCTGGGCGCAGGCCCTCGGTCCGGCGGATGTTGCGGCGCTGAGCACAACTACCGGCGCGACGATCTACCTGAGCGATATCCGCGTGCAGGCCATCCAGGCCGCGCTCTATCAGCTGGATTTGTACAGCGACAAGTACGACGGCATCTTCGGCAACAAAACCGCCGCGGGCGTGATCAAGTTTAAGGAGAACAACAGCATTGTGACGCCGTCGGATGAAAAGGTCAACGATACCGTAAGCATTGAGCTCTTCACGCAGGCGAAGGCCGCGCTGCAGGTCAAGCTGACCACCGTACCCGATACCGGGGACGGCACCGTGCCTTCCGCCGGCATTTTCGGCACGGTGAACACCGTGAAGAAGGGCTCGTGGGCCGAGATCGACGGCGGCGCCCGCTCCCTGTTCCCCAAGGGCTCCGTGGCCACCGTGATGTCCGTGGCCAATCCCACCAAAATCTTCCGCATCTATCGCTGGTCGGGCGCCAACCATGCGGACTGCGTGCCCTACGACGCCACCGATACCGCTACGCTGGCAAGCATCGTCGGGTTCACCTCCTACACGTCCAGCCATCCGACGACTTCCCAGCTGTCGCAGATCAAAGCAGACGGCAACGACGATTATCCGCTGTACACCTGGCCTGCTTTCCGCGGAGGCTTTGCCGGCTTCACCGCCATCAGCGGTTCGAAGGAAAAGATCCCCGTATGGGTGAACCTGAACGGCACCGTGTACTGCGCCAGCATCTACACCATTCCCCACGGTTATAACGGCACCAGCGGCTTCTCGCAGTCCAAGCTCAACGGCCAGTACTTCTATGACCGCAACAATATGTACGGCATGCTGTGCGTGCACTTCTACGGCAGCACCACCCACGGGTCAGGCACCGTGAACGCGACGCATATGGCTAACGTCAATACCGCTTACTACGCAGCAGCGTCGCAGTTCGGCGCAAGCAAGGTGAAGTAACCCCGCAAACAGACTTCAAACCCCCGCATCTCAACGGATGCGGGGATTTTTTTGTTTTCTCCGCAATAGACTATTGACAAACGCTTTTCCGGCGGGTATACTCATATCGATAAGTCTCGATGTGTTATGACCGACCGTCCCGCACAGCTTCGCCCGCCCCACCCCTGCGACCGCAGCGACAAGGAGACAGCGCCATGGAACCAACCGCAAAACCCGGCATCGGCTTTTTTGAAAAATACCTCACGCTCTGGGTGCTTTTATGCATGGCCGCGGGCGTGCTGATCGGCAATTACCTGCCGCAGGTACCCGCGTTTCTGGCGCGGTTTGAGTACGCCAACGTATCCATCCCCATCGCGGCGCTGATCTGGCTGATGATCTACCCGATGATGCTGAAGGTGGACTTTCAGAGCATCAAAAACGTGGGCAAAAACCCCAAGGGATTGTACGTCACCTGGGCAACCAACTGGCTGATCAAGCCGTTTACGATGTTCGCCATCGCCTGGGTTTTCTTCTTTATCCTCTTCAAGTCCTGGATTCCGGAAGCCCTCGCCCGCGATTATCTGGCGGGCGCGGTGCTGCTGGGCGCGGCGCCGTGCACGGCGATGGTGTTCGTGTGGAGCCACCTCACCAAAGGCGATCCGGCGTACACCGTGGTGCAGGTCGCCACAAACGACCTGATCATCCTGATCGCGTTCACGCCGATCGTCGCGTTGCTGCTGGGAATCGGCGGCATCACGATACCGTGGAACACGCTGCTCCTTTCCGTGGGGCTGTTCGTGGTGATCCCGCTTGCGGGCGGGATGCTGACGCGCAGGCATATCGTGAAAAAACACGGATTGGCGTATCTGGAGAACACCTTCCTCCCGAAATTCTCCGGTGTAACGATCGTCGGGCTGCTGCTCACGCTTTTGATCATCTTCTCGTTTCAGGGCGACGTGATCATCCACAATCCGCTGCACATCGCGCTCATCGCCGTGCCGCTTATACTGCAGACTTGCCTGATCTTTTTCATCGCCTACCTGACATCCAAAGCCCTGAAACTGCCCCACTGCGTCGCCGCGCCCGCGGGCATGATCGGCGCCAGCAATTTTTTCGAGCTCGCGGTGGCGGTGAGCATCTCGCTGTTTGGCGCGGCCTCCCCCGCGACGCTGGCAACCATCGTCGGCGTGCTGGTGGAAGTGCCCGTGATGCTGATGCTCGTCAAGATCGCCAACCGCACGAAGGGATGGTTTGACAAAGCATGATCAAGGTCGCCTTTATCTGCACGCACAATTCCTGCCGCAGCCAGATCGCCGAGGCGCTGGGCAAACACTTTGCCAAGGACCGCTTTGAAAGCTATTCGGCGGGCACGGAGATCAAAGACCGCATCAACCCGGACGCCGTGCGCATCCTGAAAGCGCGCTACGGAATCGATATGGTAAAGACCCAGCGCCCCAAGCTACTTTCCGATATTCCGCCCGTGGACATCGTAATCACCATGGGCTGCAACGTACAATGCCCGTATCTGCCAAGCAAGCACCGCGAGGACTGGGGGCTTGACGATCCCACCGGGCAGGGCGACGAAGCGTTTCACCGCGTGATCGATACGATTGAGCGCAAAATCAAAGCCCTCGCAGAAACCTGCGGGGACTTGATCCGAAACTGACTATAACTCAAACCTCTCCAATACTTTTTTGGCCACGCGCACCCGCGACATGCGGTTGTCCATGGCCTCTTTTTCAAGTATGCGGTGCGCCTCCTCCTCGGTGATGCGCATGTGTTCGATTAAAAGGCATTTGGCGCGGTCGATCACCTTGAGCTCCTCGTACCGGGTCTGCAGGCGCTCGGTCTGCTCCTTGTACATAAGCAGCCGGTTGCGGCAGGCGATGCCCACCTTCACCGTCTGCTCAAACAAGAGCTGGTTGACGGGCTTGGTGACGATCAGCACGCCCGCGCCGATGGCCGTATCCGCGATCAGGGCGGCCATATCGGTCTTGACCAGCAGCACGACGGCCGCCGTGGTGCTGCGCGCAAGGTCGACCGCCAGTTCCAGGCCGGATTCGTCCTTAAGGGGCGCATTGATTAAAGCAAGCGAGAAGATATCTCCGCTTGCTTTGCGGCGCGCCTGCGCCGCTCCCGCCACGGGCACGATCTCGCCGGTGGAAATAGCGCTGAGCCATTCCGTCAGCTTCTCCTGCCCCATCGAGGCAACCAGTAAGCTGCGCTCCTGCGTCAATGTGAAACTCTCCTATCCCGTCAAAAACATTCGAACTGCTTTTGAAACAGGCTGGTTTTATCCTGGCGATTGAGCAGCAGCATTTCCTCGGCGTTGCACAGGAAGGAATCCAGTACGCTTTGGGGCAGCGAGCGCTTGATGAAATCGCTGTCTTTCGCCGCGGCGATGGCATCGGTTAATGATTCGGGAAGCATGGGCATGTCCTCCCAGCTGTGCGTCACAGCCTCCGGGAGCTCCTCGTTTCGCTCGATGCCCTCCAGCGCCGCCAGAATGATCAGCGCATAGGCCAGGTATGCGTTGCTTAAGCTGTCCGCGCTTGCGATCTGTATACGCGCGAAGCGGTGCTGCGGCAGCGGAACCCGCACGGCGTTGAGCTTGCGCTGATGCGACCAGCAGATCCGGTTGGGGGTTTCGCCGTCGGTCAGGCGGTCGTAGCTGTTGGGGATGGGGTTTAGAAACAGCGTCATATCCGCAAGCCGGTTTAAAACCCCCGCCATGGCGGCCTTCGCCTCGGGCAGCAGCTGCCCCTTCTCCATATGGAACAGGTTCACGCGATCCCGAAACAGCGCAAAGTTCACCTTGAACGCATTGCCGAACTCATCGGGCAGGGGCTTGGGCATGAAGGACGCGCTCAGCCCGTAGCGCGTGGCGACGGTGCGCACGGCGTTGTGGAACGCCACCAGGTGATCGGCGCCTGTCAGCGGATCGGCGCGGTGGAAATCGATCTCGTTCTGTCCCGGCCCGCGTTCGTGGTGGCTGAGCTCGGGGCGGATGTTCATCGACATGAGCGTAAGGCAGATCTCCCGCCGCACATCCTCCCCGCGGTCCAGCGGCGCGACGTCGAGGTAGCCGCCCCTGTCCTGCGGGCGATCGGTGATGCGGCCCTGCTCGTCGGCCTCAAACAGGTAAAACTCGCATTCCGCGCCGATGCGGATGGAAAACCCGCGGTCGTTGGCCAAATCCTTCGCCTTGCGCAGGATACCGCGCGTATCGCCCTCGTAGGGCTGGCCGTCGGCCGTCACCACGTCGCACAAAAGGCGGCATACGCGGCCTCCCGCCTGCGGCCGCCACGGAAGAATGCAAAGGGTTTCCGGATCGGGGCGCAGGAGCAGATCGCCCCTCTCCCCCGACTGAAACCCGTCCACAGCCGCCGCGTCAAACGGAATCCCCTGCTCAAACGCTTCGGCGAGCAGGTCCGGCTGAATGGCAATGTTCTTCAGTTTCCCGAACAAATCGGGAAACGCCAAGCGTACAAACTTGACGTCGTTCTCCTCCAGAAAATCCATGACTTCCTGTGCAAGCATTGGATCCCCCCGCTTTTCTGTTCTCAATGCCCCTCTGTGGCGCGGGCTTTACGCGCGCAGCTCCAGCAGCTTCTGCTTGAGCTGGGACTCCAGAACGATCAGCTGCTTTTCGGCGTCGATGCGCTGCTGATGGCCTGCCTTCTGCACGTTCATCACTTCGGTGATGGTGTCGATCAGGTCCTGGTTGGTCTTGGCCAGCGTCGTGATATCGATGATGCCGCGCTCGGCTTCCTTCGCCGTTTCGATGGTGCCCATCTTGAGCATTTCGGCGTTCTTCTTCAAAAGCTCGTTGGTCATGTTGGTCACGGCCGTCTGCGCGTGGAGCGCCTGCTGGCTGCGGGCGAGGCCCAGCGCGATGACGATCTGGCTCTTCCACAGCGGCAGGGTGTTGGAAAGCGTGGACTGGATACGCTCCACCAGCAGGCTGTCGTTGTTTTGCAACAGCCGGATCTGCGGCGCCATCTGCAGGGCGACGGTGCGGGTGAGCTTTAAGTCGTGCAGCTTCTTTTCAAAGCGGTCGCAAGCGGTGGCCAGGTCGTTGACGCGCTGCGCGTCCATGGTATCGCCGCTGGCCTTGGCTTGCGCGCTCAGCTCCACGAGCGCGCCTTCGCGCACCTCTTTGAGCTTCTTTTCGCCCGCGACGATGTACATCGTCAATTCTTTGAAATACTGCGTATTCATCTCATAGAGGTGGTTTAGCATGCTGATGTCTTTGAGCAACATCCGCTGGTTGTTCTCCAGCGACGCGGCCACGGTGTCGACGTTTACGTCCACCTTCTCAAAACGGTTCTTGATCTCCTCAAAGTTCCTGCGCGCATTCCAGAACAGGCCGCGCAGGCCGGATGGCTTGTCCGCCTCGGTGGAGAACCCCTTGATCTCGCTGATCAGTTTCACAAGCATATCGCCGGTTTCGCCGGTCTGATCGGTGCGCACGGTTGCCAGCGCGCTGTCGGAAAACTCGGCGACCTTTTTTTGCGCGCTCGCGCCGTAGAGCAGCACATGCTCGGGGTTTTCGATATTGATTTTCTTGGCGAATTCCTCAATCGTCTGCTTTTCGGTGGGGCTGAGCATGGAGGTGTCCAGCTCATGCAGCGCAGCCTCGGCCACTTTCGCC
>JBDRTL010000320.1:0-6792 GCA_043824045.1 Bacillota bacterium | reverse complement strand
AGGGGTCTTCGTAGAGGAAATTAAAGACGGGGTCCATCAGATGAATCCACTGCGTCGTCCGATCCCGCTTCCGCAGGATTTCGATTTCAGAAAATCCTAAAGGTTCTCCCTCTGATTCAAGTACGCGGACGGTCAGGCTTTGCGCCGGAGGCCCGTTCCAGAAGAGGCGGCAGGGCGCGCCGCCCCCGTTTGGAAGCATGTACGCCATGCTGGTTCCGGCGTCGTCGGCAATCTCCACACGCACAATATCCCCGGCTGCGGGAGGCGCGTCGTAAAACACCAGCTCCGCAACGGCCTGCGGCGTTTGCCAGGCAAACGTGATGGCCGGATGCGCGTCGCCGGTATCCGCAATCCAGCAGTTTTGCAGCGGCGCTTCCATGGTATCGCTGATCAGAAAGTCTTGCAGTAGCGCGGCGTTTCCGCTGGTGGCAGTCACGCTTGCCCACAGGGCATCCGTGCGCCGCTCCCAAAACAGCTTGTCGCCGTTCAAAAGCCGCCCCTGCCGGGTGACGGCCTCTTGGCTTTTATACGCTAAAAGCAGGGCGCGCAGCCTGGAGCTTCGCAAGGTATAGCTTAAATATTCGGCAGGCAGCGGGCACCGGATGCGTTCCTCCCAAGTGAACGCGGTGTTGTAGCCCGCCTTGTTCCACTGCGCCACGCCGCTTTGCAGCAGGAGGAAATTGTAGAAATCGTCGTTGGCAAACCACGCGTATTCGTAGCAGTACCCCTTGAGCACCTGAGGCCGGTAGTCCGGATTTTCCCGCAGGATTTTACCCATGACGCGGTCAAACGACTGGGACACCGACACGTGGTCGATATGATAGTCCGTATCCGACGCAAGGATGACGTCCGGCATCACGTTTAGTATCAACCGGCGGATATCGCCTTCGAAGTTCGCGCCCGTATACTCCGCGGGTTCCCCAAAGCACAGCGTGTGGTAATCCGTGATTCCGGCTCCGCCGTAGGTCTTCGTAAACCCTGCGTCGCTTGGCCGCAGGAGGTTTGGGTCGAGAAAGAAATACGGCGGCACCAGATGGTCGCCGTACCCCAGCAGCACGATATTTTCTTTGGGTACGCCCATCAGCGCGCCGGCCTTCACGGCCTCGGCGGCGCGCACCGCGCCGGACGTCTGCGCATCCCCGTTCGTCGCAAAGGCGATGGTTACGTCGCTGCCCGCCCGCACAAAGGAATCGATCACGCCAAACGCCAGGTTCACCTCGTCGTCCGGGTGCGCGACGAGCACGAGCACTTTTTTGTTAGTCAGGAACGCAGAGGTGAAGAAGCTGTCCCAGGTCTGCGCAAAGCCGGAATGCCAAACTGCCCGCACGACAAAAGCCGCCGCTGCCAAAAGCAGCAGAAACAGGATGATGCAGCAGATGATCAGCCGTTGCTTTTTCGTGCGCGGAAGGATGGCCATCAGGCGCCTCCCCCAACCGGTATATCGCTACAGGCTTAATGATTGTAACACGTCTGAATGATTATATCACAGCTGCGTGCGATTCCGCGCCGCCTTTTTGCATGGCGGCACGGATTATTTTCTGCGGCGCGGCGCTGCCCCGGCGCGCCCGCCCGCAAATGAAAAGAACCGGCCGAAATTGGCCGGTTCTGAGGATTTTCCGATGATTTAGCCGACCTGCGTGGTCAGGAAAATCGGCAGCGTCATCTGGCCGATCTGATCCTGCAGTTCCTCGATCTCGTCGATATGCCTGTCCTCGTCGGAGAGGATTTTTTCCAGCAATTCACGCGTGGCGTAGTCGCGGAGTTCGCCCGCAAGCACAATCGCGTCGTTGTAGGCCTTGATCGCATCCGCCTCGGCGACGCGGTCGTTTGCGGCCTGTTTGGGAATGTCGCTGCCGATATGGATTTTGTTCAGGCTGCTGACAATCGGGAGCCCCTCGAGAAACAGGATTCGCGCGATAAGCTTCTCCGCGTGCTTCATTTCATCAATGGCGCGCTTCTGGAGTTTCCCGTGGAGCTTTCCGTAGCCCCAGGCTTCGCACATTTCCGCGTGTACCATGTATTGATTGATTGCCGTCAGCTCGTCCGCGAGCAATTGGTTCAATGTTACAATCAGCTTCGGATCGCCTTTCATCGTTCATTCTCCTTTCAACGGTCGGGTGGAAGAATCTCTTTTCATTGTATGGCATGATGTTGTCCTATTCAAGCCTTTCGCTATTATTTGTACCCATTTCGTTCATGAGTGAAGCATATAATATTCTTGTATTCTTGCCAAACCGCCTGTCCTGCGATACATTGGAAACGGAAAGGAGGCAGGCCTGTGAGACGATTTCATTATTACCTGTACAGCAACATCGAACCTGCGCCAATCGGATCCGGTACGGAAGATCCCCGGCTCATTTTGAATACGACTGCTAATGGCGTTCTTTCCGCAATAATCGGCGCGCCTCCGGGTGAATGCCGGTATGGCTCACTTTGCGATACATATTCAACTGCGCTGATAAATTCATTCATTGCGTGCGGGTTGCTGCGCAGAGAAGGTGAATCTCTCTTTTTGGACAGCACAGTCATCGTTTCAGAAGACACCGCAAGTCTTAGGGAATGCTTTTCAGCCGGTATATCGCATATGGCAGACCGCTTGGAAGAAAACAAGTCGATATTCTATCATGCTGCAAAGCAAATTGACAATGGATTTTTACCGGAGGTGAATTTATATCATATTCTATGCGGCCATGTTTTTGACGGGTTGTTTTTTGACTTTCTTGGCAAGAACAATATCGTTTCCACGTCCAGAACGCATGATACCGGTCTGGATTATATCATTACCGTCTATGAGAACGCGCCGCAGTTGAATGCTATTTCAAAAAAGCTGCTTTGTTCGTATAACCGCTATACAGACGGGCGCCGCGCGCTGCAATCGTTCGGCGATTCGGATGGCACCCGAATCGATTTCTATCGATATTCCGTTCAAAAGGCTTTAGGAACAGCCTCGGCATCTCTGTCCGCAATAGAACGGAGCTGGGACTTGCTCAACTGCGGTGACAACATAAGTATATTGCTGGATGAAGCACAGCGTTTTGCGGATACGGGACGCTGTATGGAGCCATATGAACAACTCCTTACCTTCTTTGGATATGGGCGTGACGGGAAAATCTCCGTACCTGTTTACCGAAAGCGGCACCTGCCCACCATAAACGCGATTGAGAAACTGGTGGAAAAACACTTATACAAAGATATGGCGACCACCCTTCTGGCTACGGCAGTTCAATCGGATTTGCTTTGCAGTCAACATGGTGTTGCGCCAAGAGAAATCGCAAACGAATTGTACCATGTTGTGTTTGGGCAGCTGAATCAGATGCTTGTTACCCGAAAATTTGTAGCCGCGCCAGATTATCATCCGGGGGAAGTCCGATATTTGAAATCCAACGAACTCTTGTGATAAAAAACTTAGCATTGAAGGGCGTTACCTGCAATGGATGGCATTGACAAAGGACCGGTGTAAGCCGGTCCTTTTTGAACAGGAATACCGTATTGTTTACTGGTCTTTGAGGAGCATCGAAAGCGATACCAGCTGCACAAACTCGGCGCGGTAGCCGAAGGCGTCTTCGCCGCGGCTGCCCATGGCGCGGGCCAGCACGCTGTTAAGCCCCGCGTCCGCCTTATACTCGGAATCTTTAAGCAGCAGCCCGAACTCCGCGACAGCCGCCGCAAACGCCATGGTTTCGCTCATCAACCCGAACGATGCTTCGGCAACGATCGCGCTTCCGGTTTCTACAATTTCTTCGCTGCCCGGCAGCTTGTAGCGCACGGACACATACAGCGTTTCGTCGGAGTGCTTGGCCGTCCGTTCCTGATAGCGGGAATCCGTCGTCGGCTGCGCCGCGGTTTCCACGGCGGGCACGATCTCGTACAGCGCGATCATCTGATGCCCAGCGCCCATCTCCCCGGCATCCTTTGTATCGTCGGTAAAGTCCTCGGTGTTGAGCATCCTGTTTTCATAGCCGATCAGCCGGTAGGAGGCTACCTTTTCCGGGTTGAACTCCACCTGGAGCTTTACGTCCTTGGCGACGGTGAAAATCGTGCCCGTCATGTCGTCCACGAACACCTTTTTGGCTTCCTTCAGGGTATCGATATAGGCGTAGTTACCGTTTCCCTTGTCGGCCAGCGTTTCCATTTCGTAGTCCTTCAAGTTGCCCATGCCAAAGCCCAGCACGCTTAAGTACACGCCGCTCTCGCGCTCGGCCTCAATCAGCGCTTCCAGCTCGCTTGCGCTTTGCACGCCGACGTTGAAATCCCCGTCCGTCAACAGGATGACGCGGTTGTTCCCGCCGTCGATGTACGCTTCCCTGGCGATGGCATACGCGGCCTCGATGCCGCCCGCGCCGTTGGTGGAGCCGCCCGCGTACATGCTGTCGATGGCGAGGTTGATGGTTTCTTTTTTGTCCGCGGCGGTGGGCGTGAGCAGCGTTCCCACGGAGCCCGCATAGGTGACGATGGACACGGTATCCTTCTCCGATAGCTGCGAAACCAGGAGTTTCAGCGCCTGGCGCGCCAGCGGCAAGCGGTTATACTGCTCCATCGAGCCGGATACATCCACCAGGAACACCAGATTGCTGCCCGGCAGTTCCGATTTGTCCGGCGCGTAGCCGGACAGCGCGATCATCGCGAGCAGATGATCCTTGTTCCAGGGGCAAACGTTGAGCTCGGTCGTGATAGAAACAGGGTTCTCTTTGGTCGCGCCATGCAGATCATAATCGAAGTAATTGAGCATCTCCTCGATGCGGATGGCCCCCAGATCGGGGAAATACCCGCCGAGCAGGCATCTGCGGATATTGGAATAGGAAGCGGTATCCACATCCAGCGCGAAGGTGGAAAACGGGCTGTCGACGGGGTTTAAGAACCTGTTCTCCTCGTTGTTGCCGTAACTCTCGTCGTTTAAGCTGTTGTAATCGACATACGGCAGGGGAATAATGGCAAAGCCCTCGCTTTCCATGCTCATCGGCGCCATGCCCGAGGTTCTGGCCGCGCCGGTGAGCGAAAGCGTGCTTTGCATCAGGTACATCGTTTCCTCCGCCTTTTCCATGTCGCGGCAGGCGGCAAAGGCGGCGATCATCGCGCGCGCGTCGGCCTCCGCCACGGGGTTGCCGCCGGCGTAGGCGACGCCCGGAATCAAATCGTTTTCGATGGCGAACGCAAGAGCCTGCGCCGGGGACTGCCCGCTGATGCCCAGCGCCTCGCAGAGGACGGTAAGCGCGAGTTCATAGGTCAGGATGGCGTCGGCGTTCCCGGGAGCGCTTGCCTGATAGCCGGGGAAGGCTTCCCGCACGAGAGCGGAAAAGGCCTGTTCGGTGATGCCGGGTTCGGCGTCCTGCCCCAAGCCCGGCGCCGCAATGGCGAGGGTCAGGCAGAAGGCCATCAGCATACTCAGTAGTTTTTTCATATCGGATAACTCCCTTCCATGTGTGCGATCGTTCGGTTTGCGCGGGTTGCGCCCGCGTTTCGTTGCTGTCTACCCGTTAGACGGCGGTAGTTTGAAAAAGTTCCATCCGGTAAAAAAGCGCTTTGGCAATCCGCGCGCAAAGGAAATCCCGCACAATGCCGCCTTGCTTCCCGCGCAGGCCTGCGTTACAATATCAGGTATCATCTGAACAAATAAGGAGTTATGCGCATGGCTCTTTCGATCCTCCGGATGGCGCTTCCGGTGCTGCTGACCTTCGGGCTTGGCTACCTGTGCAAACGCAAACAGATTTTCGGCGCGGAAGGGCTCAAGGGGTTCAAGGCGGTGGTGAGCCATATCACGCTGCCCGCGGTGCTGTTTTTCGCGTTCTTCACCGCCGAATATTCCGGCAGGATCGCCCTGACGTTTGCGACGGTTTTCCTCTCCTGCGCGCTGGGGCTGGCGATTGGGTTTTTGCTGCGGCGCTTTGTGAAGCCGTACGGCAAATTCCTGCCGTTTCTGTTGACCAACTTCGAGGGCGGGATGCTCGGCTACGCGCTGTTCGGCCTTTTGTACGCGGGGCAGACGCATATCTTCGCCATGGTGGACATCGGGCAGACGTTTTGTGCTTTCACCGTGTTTCTGGCCGCGCTGAAAGCCGTAGGCGGGGAAAAAGTGAGCGTTAAGGCGCTGGGCCGGAACATGCTTCACAACGTGGTGTTTGTCAGTATCGTGCTGGGCGCGGCGCTGGGCATCCTCGGTGTGGGCAAATGGGCGCTCGCCTCTCCAGCGGGCGCGATCATAAGCGGCGCGGCGCAGTTCATCGCGGCGCCGACGGGCGCGCTGATCCTGCTCATCGTGGGGTATGAGCTGAGCTTCCAAAAATCCCTGCTTGTTCCCGTGCTCAAAACCGTGGGCCTGCGGCTGCTGGTAATGCTCGTTTTGCTGACCGGCGGCGCGCTGGTCATCTTTTCCATCATCCCGTTTGACAAGCCGCTGTTCACCGCCTTGCTTTTAGCGTACAGCCTGCCCGCGCCGTTCATTATTCCGCTCTACGTAAGCGACTCCGCCCACGCGCAGTACATCTCCACCGCGCTCTCGGTGCAGACGCTCGTGTCCATCGCGCTGTTTATCGGCGTGGCGGCGTATTCGCTGGGGTAGGGGAAATTACGATTGGGGTTTCACCCCAAACCCTGATCAGGGGCAGTGCCCCTGATCCCCGCTTTTGGCCACGCATTGCGCGGCCAAGGGAAAGTTCAAGATAAACTGTGGCGGTAAATCCATGCAGCAAAACACGCTGAAAAGCCTAATAACTTCCAGTTATCATCATTCAAATCAAGAGGCTTAGATTCTATTCCACCAATTTCTGATACAGCTTCATCAATTCGGCGACGCAT
>JBDRTL010000319.1:0-3127 GCA_043824045.1 Bacillota bacterium | reverse complement strand
CTCAGAAATCTGAAGAACCAAATATATCCCGAAAATTACCAAGAATACGGAATTTGCAACAAAAATCCAAGGAAATATCATCTTCCATCCAACACAAGCAAAAGAAACAATCGAAAGACCAATCAATGAACCTGCCCTATGTCAGAAGGATTTTTACCGAGTAATATCTTAACTTAATCATTCAATATATAGTCTTTCTTCCATTCTCCCTTCATCGCGTACACCGGCCCACCGCCTGCGTTCAAGCCGCAGAAAATGGTGAAAAAGCGCCTCTGGCTCTGCCCTTGCGCGCAGAGCCTTTTTCGTGATGGCGCGCGCATCTTTGCAGAGGAAAAACCATGCCGTCGGCATATACGGCGCCTGCGCTGCGCCGCCGCAAAACAAGGCGCCGGGGTGTGGAGGAAACCCCGGCGCCCTTGTATGGTTATGGAGAAGAACTCTTACACTATCCCGGCCAGCGCCTGGAAGATCAGCATGCCGGCGACGGCGCCGCCGTCGACAAGTCCGATGGTCTTGTCGCCGTAGTAGGCGGCGCGGCCGTGGACGGCTTTCATGGTTTTGGTGTTTTCGGCGCCTGTTATCGCGGCGGCTTTCGCGGCCTGCAGCGCCGCGCGGAAGCCCTCCGGCGCGTGATCGCACAGCGCGCGAACCGCCGGGTCAAGCGCGTCCAGTACTGTTTTTTCGCCGGGCCTGGAGTTGGCGCGTTCCATGATCTTGTCCACGCCGCCGCGCAGCGCTTCGCCCAGCAGCGCGGCGTCCGCCGTTTCATGGCCCTTGAGCACCCTGGCCATGCCCATCATCATAAACGACAGGATGGTGCCAAGCGACGAAGGCGCCACTTCGTTGAACGCCTTGCCCGCCCCGATCATCAGTTTGCCCAGATCGGTCTCCCCGCTCGCGTCGAGGCTTGCGCAAGCGGCGGCGAAGCCCTCGTCCATGGAGATACCCAAATCGCCGTCGCCGTTGCGCTGGTCCAGCTCGATCAGGTAGCTCCGGCTGTTTTTCATCGTATCGGAAATCGCGCGCATCGCGATTTTCAGTGTGCCCGCATCCAGCATAATCGGCTCCTTTTTACTTGTTCGCGTTCGTATAAAACGGGGTGCTGGCCGGCGCGCGCAAAAGCGCTTCCAGCTCGCCGTCGAGTTTGAAGAAGGTCACGGAGAGGCCCGCCATTTCCATGGAGGTCGCGTACTCACCGATGTGCGGCAGTATGAGGCGCACGCCTTTTTGGCTCAGCAGCTGATGGACGCGGCGGTAAACGATCAGAAGCTCCTCCTGCGGGGTTGCGCCCAGGCCGTTGACCATCACGGACACGGTATCCCCCGCCATGAGCGGCATATCGCCGAGCAGCTTGCCGACCATGCCGTCGGTCAGCTTGTCCGCGGTGGTCATCTGCTGCACCTCGATGCCCGGCTCGCCGTGGATGCCCATGCCGATCTCCACTTCGTCATCCTTGATACAGAAGGTTGGCTTGCCGACCTCGGGAACGATGCAGGGCGAAAGCGCGATGCCAATGGTGCGGATGTTATCAAGCGCCCTCTGCGCTGCGGCAGCCACCTCGGAAAGCGTACGGCCTTCGTCCGCGGCCGCGCCGGCGATCTTGAACGCGTACACCATGCCCGCCACGCCGCGGCGGCGTCCAGCTTGCGCCGCGGGGGCCGAGGCGACGTCGTCCTTCACGCGGACGGTGCGGGTTTTGATATCGTCTTCCAGATCCACGGTTTCGCAGGCCATGTCGAAGTTCATATTGTCGCCGCCGTAATTGCCGTACAGGCACAGCACGCCGTTGCCGCGGTCGCAGGCTTTGATGGTGTCGGCCATTTTCTGCGCGGAGGGGGAGGCAAACACGTTGCCCACGGCGCAGCCGTCGAGCATGCCGCTGCCAACGTACCCCAGGAACACCGGCAGATGGCCGCTGCCACCGCCGGTGACGATGCCCACCTTGCCGTCCCGCACGGGGCGGTTATTGAGCAGGATGCGCCGGTCGCCGTTTAATAGCTTCACCTGATCTCCGTACGCGGCCAGGATACCCTCCATGATCTCATCGACGAAATCGGCCGGATTGTTGATGACTTTTTTCATGTTCATCCCTCTTTATTGTTGTCTTGATGCGCCCGCGCAAAACGGCGGGCGTACGCGGTTTCAGTCGCTGGCCATCGCGTCCCCAAAGGAGTTGATGTCTTTTTCCAGCAGGCGGCTGGCAAGGGGCACGTTGCTTTCCTGCAGGGCGTTGGTGATCATGATGTGCGTATCGTTATTGAACCGGAAACGCACGCGCCGCCACTTATCCCAGTAAAACTGCGCGTAGGCGCGCTTTAAGATCGACAGGCTCTGCTTGATCTGCTCGTAGCTGTAGCGGTTGCCGCTGAGCCGGAGCAGATGCAGATGGAACTGGGAGTTGTCTTCCCAGGAATCCCAGACATCCTGGTCTTCGTGGGGGGTGAGGCTCTGCATGAACTTGACTAAATCGGCAAGCTCTTCCCTGCTCGCCTTTTCAAATACGATCGGCAGGCTCTGGCACTCCACCATCACGCGGAACTGCAGAATATTGCGGACTTCGCTTTCGGTGAGCGTGACGATCTCATACCCGTAGCGCGGGATACTTCTGAGCACGTTTTCGCAGCGCAGTTCGCTCAGCGCGTCGCGCACGATGGATTTGGTGACGCCGTACTTGTCCATCAGCGTGCGTTCGGTCAAAAAGCCCTGCTTGCGGTACTCCCCCCGGATGATGCCCTGGACGATATCGTGTTTTATTTCCGGTTTCGAATAGTTATCCATACCGCTACCGCCCTTCCTCCAGTAATTCGTAGGAATATTCGGGGTTTAGCACCACGCTGCTCCCGCCGGAGATTTCCAGTGACGCCGCCGTGATGTACGATGCCCTGCCGGAACAAAGAAACACAATCGGCCCGGCGATCTCCCGTGGCGTTGCCGCCCTGCGGAGCAGCGTGCCGCCGCTGCGCCGGGCAAGTTCGCCGTCCGGAATGCTCTGGCCGACCTTCGGGGTCATCGTGAAACCGGGCAATACGGTGTTGACCCGTATGCCGTAAGCCGCGAACTCCGCCGCAAACATCACGGACAATTGCTGCACGGCCGCCTTCAGGGGCCCGTAGAGGGTGCTCCTTCC
>JBDRTL010000318.1:0-3361 GCA_043824045.1 Bacillota bacterium | reverse complement strand
GGCTGGTGACGATGTACGAACGCAAGGATTCCGCACTGTCCGTGCACCCCGAAAACGATTCGCGGCGCGGTGTGTTCTCGCTGCCAAACGTTCTGGAAGGCGGAGCGGGCGTATTCTCCACGGTCGACGACGCGATGACCTTCGGGCAGATGCTGCTTTCCGGCGGCAAGCTGAAAAAAGAGCGCATCCTTTCCCACAACGCTGTGGCGTGGCTTACGGAAAACCACCTCACGCCGCAGCAGCACAGCTATCTTACGAGGGACACGACGCTTGGCTATGGCTACGGAGGGCTGATGCGCGTGCTGCAGTCGCCGGGGCAGTCCTTTTCGCTGGGCGTGAAGGGCGAGTTCGGCTGGGACGGGTGGACGGGCACCTATATGACCGTATGCCCGGATAAGGACCTGGTACTGATCGTGATGCAGCAGCTCGCCGGCGCGGGCACCAACGCGGTGATCCGCAATATCCGAAACGTGGTGTACGCAAACATTTAAGTCTTGCAATGGCATGCGCCTTTGCGTATACTGAAAGCGGGCGATGACCGCGGAAGCGGCCTGAACGCTTTTTAAAGAGAGCGGGAGCATGGTGAAAGCCCGCGGAGCGTTTTCGCTTTTCCGCCGCGGGAGCCGCCGGCGACGAACCGGCCGGGCGCGCCCGATACAGCGCAAAGAGAGAAACACATTGTGTTTAAGCCGGGTGGCGCCGCGGAGCAACACATTCCTCCGTCCCTGTTGCAGCATTTGCTGTCTGCAGGGACGTTTTTCCAAAAAGGAGGTCAGACGATGCTGGATTTGCAGCGAATACGGGACAATCCCGAGGAACTCAAACGCATGCTTGCGTCCCGCTCCATGGAAACGGACGAGGTGGACGGGCTGCTTAAGAAAGACGCGCTGCGCCGCAGGCTGACGGCGGATTCGGAAGAAAAAAAGGCGCTGCGCAACCAAATGAGCAGGCAGGTGGGCACGGCGAAGCAGCAGGGCGCGTCCGGCGAAGCGGTGTCCATGATCATGAATCAAATGCGCGCGCTGGGCTCCGAGATCGCCGCGATGGACGTGGATATCGCGGAACTCGACGACAAGATCAACGCGTTTTTACTGTCCGCCCCCAACTATCCGCACGCGTCCGTGCCCGTGGGCAAGGCGGATGCGAACAGCGAGGAAGCGTACCGCTGGGGCGCGCCGCGAAAACTCCGCCGGGAGCCAAAACCGTACTGGATTATCGGGTCCGACCTGCGGATTCTCGATTTTGACAACACCGCAAAGCTCCGGGGCACACAGATTACCGTGTACCGCGATCTGGGCGCGCAGCTGGAACGCGCGGTGATCAATTTCTTCCTGGATACACACATCGGCGCGGGATACCGCGAAGTGATCACCCCGTACGTGGTGATGAGCGACGCGGCGGATGAACCGCCGGAGCTGCCGATCACGGACGAGGCCGGCGAAATCAGCCGTGCGCCAGCGGCGGAATCGGCCGTGACGAACCTGTACAGGGGGATGATACTGGACGGCGGCGAGCTGCCCGTTTCCCACTGCGCGTTTTCCGCGTTCTTCCGCTCCAATATAGGCGGCGGGCACGATACCGGCGGGCTTTTCCATCAAAACCAGTTAAACAACGTGGAACTGGCGACGATCTGCAGGCCCGGACAAAGCTATGATGAGCTCACGCGCATGACGGAACAGGCGCAAAAGGTTCTGCAGCTATTGCGGCTGCCCTATCGCGTCATGCTTTTGTGCACAGGCAGGCTGGCGCACTCCGCCGCCAAGACCTACGGTCTGGAGGTGTGGATTCCCAGTTACAAACGGTATGTGGGAGTATCCGGCTGTTCCAACTGCGAGGATTACCGCGCACGCCGCCTGAACATCCGCTACCGCGATCCGGCGGGCGGCGAACCGCAGTTCTGCCACACGCTGAACGGGAGCGGCGTGGCGATCGGGCGCACGGTGGCCGCGATTTTGGAGAACCATCAAAACGAGGACGGCTCCGTGACCGTGCCCGAGGCGCTTCGGCCTTACATGCACACCGATAGTATCCGGTAACCGCAATTTCTCATTCGAAAGGTGGTATTCCCCTTGCTGGATATCCGTTTTGTACGGGAGAACCCCGACGCCGTCAGGGAAAACATCAAAAAGAAATTTCAGGACGCGAAGCTGCCGCTGGTGGACGAGGCCGTTGCGCTGGACGCGGAGATCCGGCGGCTGAAAGCAAGCACCGGCAGCCTGCGCGCCAACCGCAATAAGCTGTCCAAGGAAATCGGGCAGCTGATGGCGCAGAAAAAGCTCGCGGAAGCCGAATCCGCAAAAAAAACAGTCTCCGATCAGGCGGAGCAGTTGGCGGCGGGAGAAGCCGTGCTGACGGAAGCCGAGAAGAAGCTTGGCGACATCATGCTGGTCATCCCGCAGATGATCGCGCCCACCGTACCCATCGGCAGAAGCGACGCCGAAAACGTGGAGCGGGAAGTGTTCGGCGAGCCGCTGGTGCCGGATTTCGAGATACCGTATCACACCGAGCTGATGGAACGCTTCAACGGCCTGGACCTGGACGCTGCGCGGCGCGTGGCGGGCAACGGTTTCTATTATTTCATGGGCGATATCGCGCGGCTGCATTCCGCGGTGCTTTCCTACGCGCGGGATTTTATGATCGGCAAGGGGTTCACCTACTGCGTTCCGCCGTTCATGATTCGCAGCGCCGTTGTCAGCGGGGTGATGTCGTTTGCGGAAATGGACGCGATGATGTACAAAATCGAGGACGAGGACCTGTACCTGATCGGCACGTCGGAGCATTCCATGATCGGCAAGTTCGCCGATACCATCCTCAAAGAGGAGGAACTGCCCTGCACCCTGACCTCGTACTCCCCGTGCTTCCGCAGGGAGAAGGGTGCGCACGGCATCGAGGAACGCGGCGTGTACCGCATCCATCAGTTTGAAAAGCAGGAGATGATCGTGGTCTGCAAGCCCGAAGACAGCGAGTCCTGGTTTGATAAGCTGTGGATGTATACCGTGGAATTTTACCGTACACTGGATATCCCCGTACGGACGCTGGAATGCTGCTCCGGCGATCTGGCGGACCTGAAGGTCAAATCGCTGGACGTGGAGGCGTGGTCGCCCAGGCAACGGAAATATTTTGAGATCGGCTCGTGCTCCAACCTCGGCGACGCGCAGGCAAGGCGGCTGAAGATCCGCGTCAAGGGCGAGAGCGGCAATACACTCGCCCATACCCTGAACAATACCGTCGCCGCGCCGCCGCGCATGCTGATCGCCCTTTTGGAAAACAACTTGAACGCCGATCTCAGCGTGCGCATCCCCGCCGCCCTCCGCCCCTACATGGGCGGCCAGACGGAGATTACACAGAAAGAAAAAATGGA
>JBDRTL010000317.1:0-11832 GCA_043824045.1 Bacillota bacterium | reverse complement strand
CAGGTAGAAGTATGAGGTCATCGGTTCGCTGAAAAATACCGCCGCCTGCGCCGCGCCGCGCTTTCCGTCGGCGGGATCGCCGAGCAGGCGCTTCATCAGCGGGTTTTGCTTCAGGTCTTGAAGAGAAAGCTCCTCCTCCTGCCGCTCGATTCCCTCCACGGCGGGGCCGAACACGGCCAGCGCGCGGATGTAGAGCGCGTGCGCGGCGCGCGGGTCGTCCAGTTCAAAGCGCTCGCGCCAGAAATCGTGGCGGTTTTGCAGGTCGCCTAAAAACGCGTCCGCCGCGGCGCACACCGCGCCGCCCCCGAAGTGCAGCGGGCTGCGAAGCTCGGCGCGCTCGGCGAGCACCTGCAGGCATTTCAGGCGGTGGATGAGCCGCGTGCGGTCGGTTTCGCTCAAATGCGGGCAGGGGTCGGAAAAGGCCTGCGTTTCTTTATCATACCAGCGCGCGCAGTCGGGCAGAAGCCCGTAGAGCTTCTGCGGGTCGGCGGCGGAGAGCAGCGCGGTCTGGTTGGAGAGCATCCCAAGCGAACCTTCGAACACCACGCCGTCCACGTCTTTTTCCAGCGTGAACAGCGTAAGCCCCGCGTTGAGCCGCTCTTTTGGAAGCGCGGCCAAAACCGCGCGCGTGCCCGCGCCGTCCGGCGGCGTGGCGCAGCGAAGCTCCGGCAGGGTATGCCGCGACTCCCACCCGTCCCACAGCAGCAAAACGGCGATCAGCCCGCGCCATTCGAGCACTTCTTTTTGCCGTATGGACTGGGCGTAGGGCAGCGACAACAAAGCGCTCAGCCGCGTTACCCACGCCATCGCGTCGGGCGCGTCGCACAGCGGCGCATCCTGCGACAGGGGAAGGCTGCGCGCGAGTGTAATCAACCGGTGGTTGGGGTCAAACCCGCGCGAATCCGGCTGCGGAAGCTGCACGGCGGGCAGCCCGGCGGCGCCCTGCGCCGTGCTTTCCAACAGCGCCGCGGCGTACGCCGCGAAGGCCGCCGCGGGGGTATCGACGGCGGGCCTGCGGCCTTTGCCAAGCTGTGAAAGCGCGCGTTTCCACGTAAACGTGCTGTCCGCGCCGCCAAAGACCAGCGCGGGCAGGGATTCCCGCACGAGCTTACGCAGGGGCTCGGCGGCGGCCGCGTCGGCGTCGGGCAAAGCGAGCAGATGCGCAAGCGCCTGCAGCGCGCGGGGCTCGAAAAAGCTTTCCGCCTCGGCCTTGCCGGGCGCGGGCGGCGGCAACACCCGCTGCACCTCGCCCATGCGCCGCACAAACTGCGAAAGAAAGCGCTTGAATTCCCGCAAGAGCGCATCCAGCGATTCCTGTTCCTCGGGATTGTATTTCTTTGCCGCGCGGAAATAGGGCGGAAAATACTGCGGCGGGCGCGCCTTGCCCCGCAGCGCGAGCCCGATCTGCGTGTGGCACTCCGCAAGGTGGATCGCGGCGGCGCGCATCAGCCCGCCGAAGCGGATGCGGAAATAGCCGCGGTCGTCGTCAAAGCACGGCCACGAGGGCTGGTGCGACGTGCGCGGCACGTGGTATAGCCCGAGGTTTTCCGCGTCGTCGCCGCGAAACCCCGTGGAGAAGAACTGCGACGCGCACCTGGCCGCCAGAAAATCCTTGAGGCGGATATCGTGTTCGGTGCTCTCGGCGGCCTGCGCGTAGTTGACGGCGTACAGGTTTTCGGTCATGCGCACGAGGTACGCCGCGTCCAAAAGCCCGTTTTCGTCATACGCGCTGTGCCGCATCACGCCGTCCAGCCCGTATTGGTTGAGCGCGGCGGCGGCGCGCGCGTTGTAGCGGTCGGCGTTCCTTGGATCGTGCGGGGGCAATAGCAGCGCCGCGCCCACGATCAGTCGCCTGGAGGGAAACCGCCCGCGCAAAAACCGCGCCATGCTCGGGATGCCGCTCATGCCCGTGCCGCCGTACACCGAGCCGGTGATCATCACCTTCACGTCCTCGCCGCGGTCCAGCTCATCCCGGATGCGGTCGAAAAACGGGTGCTCCCCGCCCTGCGCCAGGTTCTCGGACAGGCGGGAGAGCGCGTCGGCAAAGAAAAACATGCCGAGGTCGGCATGTCCGTCGAGGCCCGCGCGTGCGTCGAGGGCTGTTTTTTCCTTGGAAAAGAGCGTCCGCGTCAGCAGCTGGTCGCGGCCGGTTGCGATGGCGTGCGCGTCGGCGCGCGCTTCGCCGACAACGGGCAGATGGTCGTATTGGAGCTTCGTGTGAAACCCGACGCGCGGCAGGGCCGCGGCGGAGAACACCGCCTGCAGCGCCTGGTAGCGCGCCGCGGCGTCCCCGGCGGGCGCGAGATCGGTATCGGCGGTCAGCACCGAAAGCGTATCCACGGGCACGCGGCGCAGGTCGTCATCCAAAGTATACAGCGCGTCGCAGGCGCAGGCATAGGTCAGCATTTCCAGCGTTTTCCGGCCCGTGCCGCCCAGCGCGATCAGATGACAGCCCATAGCGTTACAGCTCCTTGATGCGGCGGATCGCTTCCTGCGTTTTTTCGTAGCTATTGAAGGCGGTGAGGCGGAAATAGCCCTCGCCGCTGGGGCCGAAGCCCGCGCCCGGCGTGCCGACCACGTGCGCGGAGGAAAGCAGCGTATCGAAGAACGCCCAGCTGTCCGTCGGCGTTTTCAGCCACACATAGGGCGCGTCCGCGCCGCCGAACACCGCGTAGCCCATCGCCGCGAGGCCGTCGCGGATCAGCGCGGCGTTGCGCCGGTAGTATTCGATGGTCTCCATGCACTGCGCCCAGCCTTCGGGCGAGAACGCCGCGGCCGCCGCGCGCTGCACGGGGTAGCTGACGCCGTTGAACTTCGTGCCCATCCGCCGCTTCCACATGGCGTTGAGCGAAATGGGCTGACCCGCGCCGCCCCTGCCCTTCACGGCATGGGGAATGATGGAATAGGCGCAGCGCACGCCGGTAAATCCGGCGGTCTTGGAAAACGAGTTGCATTCGATCGCGACTTCCTTCGCGCCCTCCACCTCGTAGATGGAGTGCGGAACATCGGAACGGATGAACGCCTTGTACGCCGCGTCGTAGACAATCACGGCGCCGTGCTCCCGCGCGTAGTCCACGAAGGGCTTGAGCTGCTCTTTAGTCAGCGTTGTGCCCGTGGGGTTGTTGGGGTAGCACAGGTAAATCACGTCCACATGCCCCTGGGGCACGGAGGGCACGAAGCCGTTTTCCGCGTTGCAGGGCAGGTAGGTAAGGTTCGTCCAGCGCCCGTCCTTGTACTCGCCCAGCCGCCCGGCCATGGCGTTGGAATCCACGTACACGGGGTATACGGGATCGGTCACAGCGATCTTCGCGTCCGGGGAAAACAGCTCCTGAACGGCGGAGGAATCGGTCTTCGCGCCGTCGGAGATAAACACCTCGTCAAATAAAAGCTGCACGCCGCGCGCCGTGTAATCGTGGGCTAAAATCGCGTTGACCAGAAAATCGTACCCGAAATCCGGGCCGTAGCCGCGCATGGTGGAAAGCGAGAGCAGTTCGCCGGCGGCCTTTTGCAACGCCGCCACCACGGCGGGGGCGAGCGGGCGGGTGACGTCGCCGATGCCCAGCTTCACGATGTCGGCTTTGGGATTTGCCGCCTGAAACTCCTTCACGCGGCGGGCGATCTCGGCAAACAAGTAGGAACCGGGCAGCTTTTCATAGTTCGGGTTGACGTTCAATGCGGTTTCCTCCGGACGGTTTATTCTTTCCCCAGATAGGTTCCGTCGAACACGTAGGCGATCGGGCCCGTCATGTGGACGTGGTGATTTGCCTCGTCCCAGGTGATTTTCAGCTCGCCGCCTAAAAGCTTTACCGTCACGCTGCGGCCGGTGAATCCGTTTAAAATACTGGCGACCGCCGCCGCGCTCGCGCCCGTGCCGCAGGCGTGGGTTTCTCCCGCGCCGCGCTCCCATACGCGCATACTGATATGGCTGCGGTCGATCACCTGCACAAACTCGATATTGCAGCGCTGCGGGAACGCCGGATCGTTTTCAAGGATCGGCCCCACGGCCTGCACGGGGGCGGAAGCCACGTCTTTGACGAAGGTGACGGCATGGGGGTTGGACATGTTCACCAGCGTGACGAGCCAGGTTTTGTTCATGGCTTTGAGCGGCTGCATGAGCACGGGGCTGCCCTCGAAGACGCTGGGGATGTCCGCGCCGTCCAAAACCGGCGCGCCCATGTCGATTCGCACGGCGTCGGTGCGGCCCAGCCCGTCCAGCGTCAGCGTCGCGTGCTTGATACCCCCGCCCGTTTCGACGGTCATCTGCGTGCGCTCGCACAGCCCGCGGTCGTAGCAGTACGCCGCCACGCAGCGGATGCCGTTGCCGCACATCTCGGCCTCGGAGCCGTCGGGGTTGAACATGCGCATGCGCACGTCCGCGATTTTGGACGGCAGGATGAAAATCACGCCGTCGCTGCCCACGGAAAACCGGCGCGGGCTCATTTTGACGGCCAGCGCACCCAGATCGTCGGGCAGGGTTTCCTCAAAGCCGTTGATGTAGATGTAATCGTTGCCGATCCCGTGCATTTTGGTAAAGTGAAGCATTCGGTACCTCCCTTATGGGATGCTCGAAGGCATTGGCAGAGAGCGTGCCGCCTGTGCGCGGCTTCGGTGAAGCCGAAAGCGAACTGCCAATGGGAGGTTTGACAGAGTAAGTAAACGAAGTGTGACTTGCGACAATCAAACCGAGCAGGATCTCCTGCCTCCTCGAAGAAGTGTTCCACTTTTTCGAAGGGTTTACTCCAGGAACGAGTAGTGATAACTCGGCGTAAGGTCATACACGATGCGCCGCACCTGCGGAATTTCTTTTAGGATACGCTCCGTTACCCGCTCGGTGAGATCGTAGGGAAGCCGCGCGGCATGCGCCTCGCCGTCACCCGCCTGGCAGGCGCGCAGGAGGACGACGTAGCCCTGCCGTCCGTCGGGGTTATCGGAAAGCGCGGCGTAGTACTGCCACAGGCGTTTTTCGAGACCCCCGCGGATGATTTCCTCGGTGAAAAAGGCGTTGATCTCGCGAAGCATCGTAAGCTTTTGCGGCGTCACCGTGCCTATGATGCGCGATGCGAGCCCCGCCGCGGGGAAGGGCTGCCGGTCCATGATGGACTTTGGCATTGCCAGCCTCACGCCCAGACGTTTGACCTCGCTTCGAAACAGCGCGCGGAGGGGCTCGATGGTCGTATACGCACGGTTGCTGAGGATGGGCGGCTTCACAGGCACGGCCACGCCGTAGAGCGTATCGTTGTAGTTGGTGCCCAGCACGATGGTTTTTACGTCGGGGAAATCCTTGAGCTGGTCGTAGAACACCTGCTTTAGCAGCGAGCCCACGATGCGCTCCTTCTCCGCGTCCGAGCGCACGCCCTCCAGCGCTTTGAGGAAAGGGTCTTTTGCGTCGATAAACTTTAGCTGGATGCCGGGCATCTCCCCAAACGCCTTGGCCACCTCTTCGGGCTCGTTCTTGCGGAACAGCCCCGTATCCACGAACAGGCAGGTCAGCCGGTCGCCGGCCGCCATGTGCGCGAGCTTGGCGGACACCGCACTGTCGAGCCCGCCGGATACGGCGCACAGCACGCGGCCTTCGCCCGCTTTGCCGCGGATCTCCTCCACAGCCTCGTGGATGATGTAATTGTCGTCCCAGATCGCCTCCATGCCGCACACAAGGCTTGCGAAATTATGCAGCAGGTGGAGCGAATCCGGGTCGTTGCGCTCAATGGTGTACTGGATGGCGTACAGCCTGTTCTGGTATGAAAAGCCGATGCACCGCTCCGTCGCCGTGGCGATGGTTTGGGTTCCGTCGGGGAGCGTGAGGTCGCACAGGTTCTTGAGCACGCGCTCGCCGCCCGTGATGCCTTCAAACAGCGGGCAGTCCAAAAGTCCCAGCGTCACGTTGTCCGCCGCGTCCTCCAGGGTCTGCGCTTCGCCGCCCAGAAGCTCGCACAGCATCACGGCCGCCGCGCCCAGCGCCAGCACCGGCAGGTCCGAGTGCATCAGCGACGGATCCAGCGTGCATGCCGCGCCGCCGTTTTCCGCGGCGATGACGACGCCCTTGGGATTGCGGTCCTTCAGATCGGCCGCCGTGGTCGACGGCGGCACGAGTTCGCAATAAAAATCCTGGCTGCGCAGCGTACGGGCAATCAAACCCGACAGCGCCTGGTCGCAATCCAGAATAAAAATCGTTTCCGGCATGGAACTCCTCCTTGCGTACGGCCGCAGCGGCTTGATCGTAAAAACACGGGTCGAACGCGATAATTTTACCACACCGCCTCTTTTTCGTCCACTGCCGGCCTCCGGGCCGGCGCGCGTCTCCGGCAATATTGACTTGTCCCGCGGCTTTTATTATAATGAAGGTTGTTCTTTTGCGTCAGCGCGCAAAAGCGTTAGGTCCACAGGAAAGGAAACACAGCTTGAATGAAGAAAGTCGCCGTCATCATGGGGTCGGACAGCGATCTGCCCGTGCTCAAGCCCTGTTTTGAGCAGCTCCGGGCCTTCGGCATCCCGTTTGAGGCGCATGTGTTCAGCGCGCACCGCACGCCCGACGAGGCCGCCCGCTTTGCCTTCACCGCCAAGGACCACGGCTTCGGCGTGCTGATCGCCGCCGCCGGCAAGGCCGCGCATCTTGCGGGCGCGCTGGCCGCACACACGGTGCTTCCGGTGATCGGCATCCCTGTGAAATCCTCCACGCTGGACGGCCTGGACGCGCTTTTATCCACCGTGCAGATGCCACCGGGGCTCCCCGTTGCGACCGTCGCCATCGATGGCGCGGCCAACGCCGCCATCCTTGCCGCGCAGATTTTGGCGACCGACGACGACGAGCTCTACGCACGCCTGTGCCGCGCCCGCGACGAAATGAAGCAAAAGGTTCTGGACAAGGACGCTTCCCTGACCATCGACTGACCGCTGCGGGCCCGCGCAAGCGACGGCGCATGCCGAGGCCGCGGTTTTCCTCAAGTTTTCCACAAAAAGGCGGTGATATCCACAAAAAGGGAGGCCGAAAGGCCGACTAGCGCCAGAAATTGCCGCAGGCAATGAAGCGCGTAGCCTCGAGCCAGCGAAGCGCAGGGCGAGGCCGCAAAAAAATGCAGGAGAATCGGGAAACTCCGAGCGCAGACGGTCAATCCTCAGCTTTTCCACAACGAATCCACACAAAAGGGAGTGTTTTCCATGGAGACGCACGGTTTGCTCTATGAAGGCAAGGCGAAGAAAGTATTTGCGACCGATGATCCGCAGGTGCTGCTTGTTCGGTACAAGGACGACGCCACCGCCTTCAACGGGCAGAAAAAAGGAATAATCGTGGGCAAGGGCGCGATCAACAACCGCGTGACCAACCACCTGATGCGGATGCTTGAGAAGAAGGGCATCCCTACGCATTTTTTGGAGGAAGTATCCGATACCGAGACCCTTGTCAAAAAGGTGGAAATCGTACCGCTGGAGGTGATCGTGCGAAACGTTGCCGCGGGTTCGCTTTCCAAACGGCTGGGGCTCCAGGAAGGCGTGGCGCTTCAAAAGACCGTGCTGGAATTTTGTTACAAGAATGACGCGCTGGGCGATCCGATGGTGAACCGATATCACATCGCCGCGATGGGCTGGGCTACCGACGGGGAAATGAAAACAATCAGCGATTACGCGCTGAAGGTCAACGACGTTCTGCGCGATTACCTGAAAGATTTGCATATCGATTTGATCGACTTTAAACTGGAGTTCGGGCGTCTCAAGGACGGCACCATCGTGCTTGCCGACGAGATCAGCCCGGACACTTGCCGTTTCTGGGACACCGACACCCGCGAAAAACTCGATAAAGACCGTTTCCGCCGCGACCTGGGCAAGGTGGAGGACGCCTATCAGGAGATACTCAGGAGACTTATGGGCGACTAAGCTACGCCAGGCGCGAGAGGAATTATCCGATGAGAAAACTTCATGAGGAATGCGGCGTGTTCGGCATTTATCTGCGCGGGGGCAAAAAAGGCGTGGTGCAGCCTGTATATCACGCGCTCTACGCCCTGCAGCACCGCGGGCAGGAGAGCTGCGGCATTGCCGTGAACACGCGCGGCGTGATTACCTGCTACAAGGACATCGGCCTGGTGGGCGAGGTGTTCAGCTGCGACGTGCTTTCGAAACTGCCCGAGGGCTCCATTGCCGTAGGGCACTGCCGCTACGGCACCACCGGCATGCAAAACCAGACCAACGCGCAGCCGCTGCTGATCAACCATTTAAAAGGCGGCATGGCGCTGGCGCACAACGGAAACATCGTAAACGCCCACGCCCTGCGCGAGGAGCAGGAGCTTGGCGGCGCGATCTTCCACACGACGAGCGATTCGGAAGTCATCGCCTACACGATCACCCACGAGCGTTTAAAGACAAAAAGCATCGAGGAAGCCGTGCTCAGCTCGATGATGCGTTTGAGCGGCGCGTACACGCTGGTGCTGGTCAGCCCCACCAAGCTCATCGCCGCGCGCGACCCCAACGGCTTTCGCCCCCTGTGCATGGGGGAAACCGAGGACGGCGTGGTGTTTGCAAGCGAGTCCTGCGCGCTGGACGCCATCAATGCGAAATTCGTGCGCGACGTGAAGCCCGGTGAGGTCGTGGTGGTGGATCAGGGCGGGGTGCGCACCCTGCAGCTGAAGGGCAATCATTGCTCGTCCCTTTGTGTGTTTGAGTTCATCTATTTCGCGCGCCCGGACAGCGTGATCGAGGGCGCGTCGGTGCATCAGGCGCGGCTGCGGGCCGGCGCGTTTCTGGCGCTGGAGCATCCCGTGCAGGCCGACGTGGTGATCGGCGTACCGGATTCGGGTATCGATGCCGCCATCGGCTACGCCCGCCAGTCCGGCATCCCCTACGGGGTCGGGTTCATCAAGAACAAATACGTCGGGCGCACGTTCATCCAGCCCGGACAAATGGAGCGGATCACCGCCGTAAAGATCAAACTCAACGTTATCCGCTCTACCGTGGAAGGAAAGCGCGTGGTGCTGATTGACGACAGTATCGTGCGTGGCACCACGGCGGCGCGCATCGTAGGCCTGCTCAGGGAGGCCGGCGCGGTAGAGGTGCATATGCGCCTTGCGGCCCCGCCGTTCATGCACCCGTGCTATTTCGGCACCGATATCGACTCCACCGAAACCCTGATCGCAGCCGGTCACAGCGTGTCCGAGGTGTGCGCCATGATCGGCGCGGACAGCCTCGGGTTCATGCCGGTGGATTGCCTGGACAAGCTGGCGGGCAATGCGCAGTGCGGCTTTTGCAAGGGCTGCTTTACGGGCGAGTATCCCGTGGACCCGGGCGGCGCCGCCGCCAAGGATAAGTTTGAAGTGTACCTGGAGGAGTAAGTATGAAAAGCAGGTCCGAAAGCTACAAGGCCGCGGGGGTGGATATCACCGCGGGGTATAAGGCCGTGGAGCTGATGAAAGCGCATATTGCCAGAACGCTCACCGGCGAAGCCGGAAAGGGCGCCTGCATTGCCGGCATCGGCGGCTTCGGCGGGCTGTTTGAGCTGGATATCACCGGCATGCCGCACCCCGTGCTCGTATCGGGTACGGACGGCGTGGGCACGAAGCTGAAGCTTGCCTTTCTGCTTAACAAGCACGATACCGTGGGGATCGACTGCGTCGCCATGTGCGCCAACGATATCCTCTGCTGCGGCGCAAAGCCGCTGTTTTTCCTGGATTACATCGCCTGCGGCAAAAACGTGCCCGAGCGCGTCGCCGCAATCGTTTCCGGCGTGGCGGAGGGCTGCGTGCAGGCGGGCTGCGCGCTGGTCGGCGGGGAAACCGCCGAGATGCCGGGCTTTTATCAAAAAGACGAGTACGACATCGCGGGCTTCTGCGTGGGCGCGGTGGACAAGTCGAAAATCCTGGACAAGGAGCAGATGCGGGCCGGCGACGCGCTGATCGCGCTTCCGTCCTCCGGCGTGCACTCCAACGGCTTTTCACTGGTGCGCAAGGTGTTTGGCGACGCGCTGCCGGACTACGCCGAAATTTTGCTCACGCCGACCAAAATCTACGTAAAGCCGATGCTCAAACTCTTCGGCGCGGTCACGGTGCGCGGCGTGGCGCACATTACGGGCGGCGGGTTTTACGAAAACATCCCGCGCGCGCTCAAAGCCGGCCTGATGGCCAAGATCGGCAAATCCGCCGTGAAAACGCCCGATATCTTCCGCGTGATCGCCGAAAAAGGGGGTATCTCCCAGCGCGACATGTTCAACACCTTCAACATGGGCGTGGGCATGGTCGCCGTCGTGGGGAAAGCAGATGTGGACAAGGCACTATACGTACTAAATGAAAGCGGCGAGGCCGCTTATGTGCTCGGCGAGATCGCCAAAGGCGAAGGAGTGGAGCTGTGGTAAACATCGCGGTGCTGGTGTCCGGCGGCGGCACGAACCTGCAGGCGCTGATCGACGCGCAGAAGGCCAGGAAGCTTACGAGCGGCAGGCTTTCGCTGGTCGTCTCCAGCAAAGAGGGCGCGCTCGCGCTCACCCGCGCCAAAGACGCGGGCATCGAGACCGCCGTGCTTTTAAAGACGGATTCGCCGCAGGCTTACGGCGAAGCGCTGATCGCGCTGCTCAATGCGCATGATATCGACATGTTGGTGCTCGCGGGCTTTATGCTGATCCTGCACGAAAACGTGATTCGCGCGTATGAAGGGCGTATCCTGAACGTCCACCCGAGCCTCATCCCCGCGTTTTGCGGCGCGGGGTATTACGGTCTCAAGGTGCACAAAGCCGCGCTTTCCTATGGCGTGAAGGTGACGGGCGCGACCGTGCACCTCGTCAACGAGATTCCCGACGGCGGAACGATCCTCGCGCAGAAGGCCGTGAAGGTGAAGAAAAACGACACGCCCGAAAGCCTGCAAAAGCGCGTGATGGAGAAGGCCGAGTGGGCTCTTTTGCCGCGTGAAACTGAAAAGCTGGCCAAAAAGCTTGCAAAGGACCGCCGCGCGGGGCGGCCGCAGAGTTTTAGAGAACGCACGGAGGGCGGCGACGCATGAATACGATCTTTCAGCTGCTCAGCGGGAATCCATACCCCGGGCGGGGAATCCTGCTCGGGCGCACGAGCGGCAGCCGCGCGCTGATCGCCTACTTCATCATGGGGCGAAGCGAAAACAGCCGCAACCGCGTGTTTTCGGAGAAAGACGGCGGCATCATCACCGAGGCGTTCGATCCCGCGAAGCTGGTCGACCCGAGCCTCATCATCTACGCGCCCGTGCGCGTTTTCGACGCGGAGACCACCATCGTTTCAAACGGCGACCAGACCGATACGGTTTTCGACGCGCTCAAGGCAGGCAAAACCTTCGAGGACGGACTTCGCACCCGCACTTTCGAGCCCGACCCGCCTAACTTCACCCCGCGAATCTCGGGGCTTCTCAACGTAAAGAACGGCGGGATGGCCTACCGGCTTTCCATCCTCAAGGCGGGGACGAACCAAAGCGCCCTGCGCTGCTTTTACGATTTTCCGGAACCCCAGCCGGGCGAGGGCCACTTTATCAGCACCTACGTCACCGACGGCAACCCCCTGCCCGGCTTCCGGGGGGAGCCGGTCCCCGTCGCCCTCGGCGCGGAGCCGGCCGATATATTCAACCGCGTCCTCTGGAACGCCCTCGACGCGCAAAACCGCGTCAGCCTGTTCGTGCGCTCAATCAGCTTGCAGACGGGCGAAACGCAAACTCGGATTGTCAACGAACATGGTTCAATACGGGGGGAATGAGGAATTAAGAATGAGGAATTAGGAATGGCGGAGAGATTGCTTCGCAATCTATCAATTTTGATGAACATATCAGCCGCTTTTGCATCGAGCTGCAAGGTGATATACCGCTACACGAACACTATTCATTCATTCGGTTGCGGAGCAA
>JBDRTL010000316.1:0-2318 GCA_043824045.1 Bacillota bacterium | reverse complement strand
GCAAAAAGCCGCCGGTGGTTGCGAGCTTCGTCACCCGGAAGCCTTCCGTCATCAACTCATTGATCAAACGCTGGGAATCCTCATCTTGGACAATCGCTACAATCAGCTTCATGTTTTAGCCTCCCCCCTATCGTCTCTTTTCAGTTTACCGCATTCACTCCGAAAAATCAATCCTGAATTGGATACAGCCGCGCTTCCATGTCACGAACGGCAGCAAATTCATAACCGGAAAGCTTGCAATCACAGGCGTCCGGTGGTATAATCCGTAATTGGCACATCCTTGCACCGTGGAAGTGACTGCGGTGCCATATGTCCAAGAGGAGGTGAAAGCATGAATAGGTACGAACTAACCTATATCATCAACACAGCACTGGAGGAAACCGCCAGAAAAGAGCTGGTCGAAAAGTTTACGGAACTGATCAGGCAAAACGGCGGCGAAATCGAAAAAGTTGATGAATCCTGGGGTAAGCGTCGCCTGGCGTATCCGATTGACGATATGCCGGAAGGCTACTACGTGCTCACGACGTTTACGGCGTTGGGAAGCCAGAACAAAGAAATTCAGCGTAATCTTGAGAATAACGATATGATTCTTCGTTATCTCATTATCAAATTGCTGGATAAAAAGCAGAGCGTCAAGCCCAAGGCTGTCCGCCCGTCCGCCGCACCCGCAAGGGACGGCGCACAACCCGAGCAGGACGAGGCGATGGACGACGTAGTGCCGGACGACAAACCGGAAACGGAAGATACGCAAGAAGAGACTGCGGAACAGACCCAATGAGGACGGAGACACGCTATGAATAAGCTCATCATCATCGGAAACCTGACGCGCGATCCGGAAACCCGCACCGTGTCATCGGGCAGCACCGTATGCTCCTTCACGATCGCGGTCAACCGCCGCCGCTCGTCGCAGGCGCAAAACCAGCCGGAAGCGGATTTTTTCCGCGTATCCGCCTGGAACAAGCTGGGCGACGTATGCCAGCGTTATCTGGCCAAAGGCCGCAAGGTGTGCGTGGTCGGTACTGTGTCGGTTTCCAGTTATGAAGCCAAAGACGGAAGCACCCGCTTCTCTCTGGATGTGTTTGCCGATGACGTCGAATTCCTGTCTCCCCGCACCGAAGGTGCCGGCGGAGGATCGGGCGCTGCTCCATCCGACGCTGATGATTCCCACGGTGGCGGCGGTTTCCAGGAAGTCGACGACGACGATCTGCCGTTTTAACGCTGAAAAAAGGAGGCTACCCCATGCCTGAGGATCGTTCTGACAGACGGCCCCGTCCCCGTGGCCGTAAACCGCGCCGGAAAATATGCGCTTTCTGCGTGGATAAAATCGAGTATATCGATTACAAAGATGTGAATCGCCTGCGCCGTTTCGTGAATGAACGCGGGAAGATTGTTCCCCGCAGAATGAGCGGCAATTGCGCTAAACATCAGCGCCAGCTCGCCGAAGCCATCAAACGCGCCCGTGCCATCGCGTTGATGCCCTATTCGCTGGACTGATCCATGTAAAACAGAAACGCAGGCGAGCAGCCTGCGTTTTTTATATATAGGCGGGTAGCCTGCGTTTTTTATAGTTCTTTTCGATCTCCCTGCGCTGTGTTATAATCTACGTACGAATTTACGGGTACACCGTGCGAATATGGAAAGGAAACAAGACATGCAAGAAAAGCACCAAAACGATTCGCAGCGGCAGGCTATTGAGCTTCTCCTCGGCGATCAGGCCATAGCGCGAGGCGCATGGGAAGCGGGCGTGAAGGTTATCACGGCCTATCCGGGTACGCCGAGCACCGAGATTGCGGAGGCTTCGGCCAAGTTTCCGGAAATCCATACGCAGTGGGCTCCCAATGAAAAGGTAGCCGCGGAGGTTGCCTACGGCGCCGCGGTCGCCGGTGCGCGCGCGATGACCTGCATGAAGCACGTGGGCATGAACGTGGCGGCCGATCCGCTGTTTACGTCCGCCTATACGGGCATCAGCAGCGGGCTTGTGGTAGTCGTCGCCGACGATCCCGCCATGCACTCCAGCCAGAACGAGCAGGACAGCCGGTATTACGCCCGCGCCGCGCATCTGCCGATGCTGGAACCCTCCGACAGTCAGGAATGCCGTGATTTTACGAAGCTTGCGTTCCAGATGAGCGAGGAGCTTGATTCCCCTGTAATCGTGCGCGTCACCACGCGAATCGCACATGCCCGCAGTATTGTAAAGGTGTCGGAGCGGAAAGAAGTGCCCGTGAAGCCCTATCAGAAAGACATAGCCAAGTATGTGATGATGCCCGCAATGGCGAGAGGCCGTCACCGCGAGGTGGAAAAAAGAGAGAATTATTCTG
>JBDRTL010000315.1:0-2254 GCA_043824045.1 Bacillota bacterium | reverse complement strand
CACCCTGCTTTTCTCCATCCAGCGGGTCATAGCATACCCTCCCGTCCCGTATGTGTTTCCTGGCTCGCCGCGCATTATTCGTCGTCCAGAATTCTTTCCCTGCCGGCGTACAGATACATAACGCTCTCACCCAACCCGTTGATCAGGAACAGCTCCGTGCCGCCCCTGCAGAATCCAACCGTCAAAGGCTACGAGTTCGCCCTCTTTTACCTCCGTGCCTTCCAGCTCCCTCTTCAGCGAAATGAACAGCTGCTTGTCGTCCGTCATAGGTTCGCCGTACAGGAAGCGACGCGTAGGCGGCTGGCGGGGTTACTCGGCAAAGAGTCTCGTTTCGTTGACGTACAGGGTGTATACGGTATCGTCGAACTCATTTAGCAAATGGGTGAGGTGCAGCGCCGTGCCCTCGCCCAGATCCCAGCCCGCATACCGCACGATGTCCTCCGCCGTAAGCGAATCCGCTTCCACGGCGTTGAAGGCCAACAGGCAGTGCTGCGTGTCGGTGAGCGTGGGCTCGCCGTAGGTCCCGGTGAGCGCTGCCAGCTGCTCGTCAAAGATGTCGGGCATCACGGCGTCTTCCGACTGAAAGTATGCGCCGATGTTAGAGCCGTAGTGCGTCAGCTGTTCATCCCTGAAGATATAGACGGTGAAACTTACATGCGGTCCGTCGGCAAAGTGTAAAAAGCCATGGTGCAGGAAATCGCCTTCCATATAGCCGTCGCGCGTTTCGCCCTCGGGTACGCCTTCAATCGCCAGCATTTGTTCTACGGTGGTGTCCCAGGTTATGCCGTTTGTCAGTTCCAGCGCAAAAGCGCCGGACATCGTCAGGAGAAGGAGCAGTGTAAGTCCAATGGCCGTGAGTGCGCGAAAAGCAAGGTTGCGTTTCATGGGTTGCACATCCTTTCCTATAGACGCCGTGTCCTGTTATGCTTATCATATCATATTTTTTAGAGCCGCAGGAAGACGCTCGCATGTTTTTATGCCGCACAAAACGCGCTGTTGAGCGCGGTTTTCACAGGATTGCGTGGTTTCGCCCATTTATTGTGCGGCGGGAAACAGCTTGGCAATCGTGCGGCACAAAATCGCGGCGACCACCTCGGGCGCTTCGGGATCCTCCTTGTTCAGCCACATCCGGATGATGGAATACCCGCCGTTTACGACAAGCCCGTATACGTATTCCATTTCCTGCTCGGAGTACTCGGAGCGGAAATGGCTGTCGATCCACTGGCGCAGGCAGGGCAGATTGATCAGCGCTTCGGGAAACTTGGGGTCGATGTTGTGGTTGATCAGGATGCGGCAAAGTTGCGCGTTATCGCCCACGAACGCCACCAGTTCCGTGATTTGCGACAGATCACCCGCCATGGCGGACGGCTCGGCGCTCAGGTGCCGGCTGACATGCTCCAATATTTCCTTCTCCATATCGTGGAACAGGTCGAACTGGCTGCCGTAGTACTTATAAAAGGTAGAGCGGTTCACCTGCGCCAGATCGCAGATCTCACGCACGGAGATTTTATGGATGGATTTCTCGCTTAAAAGCGCGACCAGGCTTTGCCTGAGCAGCTGCCTTGACAGGCGGACGCGTTGGTTTTCGGACATGTGATTTCCTTCCTTTTCTGCGGCCGCGCACTGCGCTGGTTGTGATCGCGCCGCTTCTCCTGTTCACATTTGCAACAAATGCGGCGGGCGCCGCCTGCCTGCGGACACTTTTGGGCGTTCTGTCGGTTTTATAGCCGCCGCATGGTCAACAGTTGGTTGTTTTATCTACACATGGTTATTATGATGATGTTGCCTCGGTTTGTCAACAAGCTGTTGCGAAAATGAACCCGCGAAGGAGCGAATATATCCTCTGAAAACCATTGCGAATTTGATTGTAAAAGGACACAAGATCATCCTGATCCTGTTTATTGTGCTGGCGGTCGCAGGCATCGCGCTGATGTTTCAGGTGAACATCAACGCGGATATGACGAAGTACCTGCCGGAAAGCTCGCCCGCCAAGCAGGGCGTAAGCATATTGAACGGGGAGTTTCCCCCCGCGAGCGCCTTCACCCTGATGTTTGAAAGCCTGGCCCAGGAGCGCAGGCAGGCGGTTTATGAGGAACTGCAGGCCGTGGACGGCGTGTTGGCCGTGAACTACGACGCGACCGGACGCTACAACAGCGGCGATTACACCCTGTACGAGATCACCGTGAGCGGCGCGCCGGCCACCGATGCCGCGCGGGCCGTGGTTGACCGCGTAAAAGACCTGTTCGAAGGTGAT
>JBDRTL010000314.1:0-3698 GCA_043824045.1 Bacillota bacterium | reverse complement strand
CTTCTTGACCGTGTCTACCACCTGAATGCCGAGGTTCGTGCGCCCGTCAAGCATGGTGAGGAGCATGCCCTCGATGTCCAGATCGGGGTTGGAGCGGCGCTGGATCAGGTCGATGGTATACGTAAGGCTCGAGAGGCCTTCCAAGGCGTAGTATTCGCATTGAACGGGAATGATAATCCGCTGCGCCGCGGTCAGCGCGTTGACGGTCAATAAACCGAGAGACGGGGGGCAATCGATGAAAATGTACTGGTAATCGTCCACCACGGGCACGAGCGCTTTTTTCAGGTGGTATTCCCGTTCCCGGGTGTTGACGAGCGCGGGTTCCGCGTTTGCCAGCCGGATATCGGAGGGAACGACCTTCAAATGCGCAAGCATCGTGTTGGAGACGCATTTTTCCATCGGCAGGTTGCCCAGCAGCGCCTCGTACACGGTATTGTCTTCCGCCTTCACGTTGAGGCCGCTGGAGGTGTTGCCCTGAGGGTCGAAATCCACCAGAAGAACGTCGATGCCGAGTTCCGCGAGACAGGCGCTCAGGTTGATTGCCGTCGTTGTTTTTCCCACACCGCCCTTTTGATTGGCGATGGCAATCACTTTGCCCATATCAAATCCTCATCTCGCAAACGAATCAAAACTATTCTAACTTCTTTTGCGGGGTTTGTAAAGAGCAATCACCACAGCGGCAGGGACACTTCGGGGTCGCCGTCCTCGCCGAAAACATTGAGGATTTGGGAATCGACGGCCGCAGGCGCGGCGGTTGATTCCAGCAGCAACTGGGCCTGGATATTCCCGCCGTCCGCCAAAAACCTGTCGAGCGCCGATTGCCATTCGTCCGTGAATTCCTCATAGGAAAGGCCGGAACGCTTGATGTAGCCGGCGATGTCGCGACCCACGTAGCGCAAATGCCAGGGCTCATACGGAACCTGCGTAATCTCTTCCTTGTCCTTGGGATAGCGGATGATAAAGCCGTAGGCCTGGGCAAACTCCTCCATCCACTGCGCTTCGGGCGTTTCGTAGAAGGTTTCGTTCATGTATTCGTGCGTATTGTTGTATTCAACGCTCAGTACGTCGCAGGCAAGCCCCGTCTGGTGCTCGCTGGCACCCGGCGGGCTGGAAATACCGTCGTCAACACCGTCGTTGCGCGCGAGGTAATTATTGTAAATTGTGTATTGGGAGCTATAGGAGCGGTATCCGCTGACCAGCAGAAGCTTCAAACCCTCATCGTTTGCATAGGTGACGTATTCCCACGCGCCGTCCGCGTTTTTCACGCGGTATATGTACTCGGTGACCATCGCGGCTTCGGAAAACAGCTTTTCAAGCGCCGCGGCGGCCACCGCGTCCAGCTCCACAACCGCGCTGGAACGCTTGCGCACGTTTACGGAGACAAGGCTCGTCGGACGGTCGGCGCTCTCCAGCATGTTCTCTCGATTGACCAGAACCGCATACTCGCTCGTCACGACGGACAAGGGCAATTCGAAGTCCCATTCCGCCTGCGCGAAGCCCGTGCCCGCGGACAGACTGATGAGGATAAGGATCACTGCGGCAATCAATCTTTTCATGGAAGCACCTCGTTCGTTTGATGGACCAGATAATGATACAGGTTGGCGCGGTGTGCGGAAACGTAAAGATCCATCGGCAATCCGGACTCAAAAATCGCCTGCGCGTAAGCCTTGCCTACATACCGGATATGCCAGGGCTCGTAGGAGTAGCCCGTTGTCTCCTCCATGCCCTGCGGGTAACGCACAATAAATCCGTACAGGTGCGCGTTTTCCGCAACCCATTTTCCTTCCGCGGTATTGGCAAACTGGCTGGAGAGGCTGGAACTGCCGGATCTGGTAACGTCCATGGCAAGCCCCAGCTGATGCTCGCTGCTGCCGGGCAGGGCGACCAGGGAATCGGCGGTTTCAGCGCCCGCGGAATTTACCTTGTGGTCGTAGATCGCGTTTTGCTTGGAATAGCTCCGGTATCCGGATACCGTGGACAGGCGGATGCTGTCTGCCCTTGCGGCGGCAAACATTTCTTCCAGCGCGCCCGCAGCGTCGCCGCGCATGGACTGCGACAGGCCGACGAGGTTCGTTTTCCGAACTTCGGGCACGAAATCCTCGCTGATGAGCTGGCTACGGTTGACTAAAAAAAAGGCTCCGTCGATATTTTTATCCGGCATCGCGGCATCCATGCCGCCTTTCAACAGCGAAGCGGCCAGAAGCATTACGGACACGGCCTTTTCCAGCAGCAAGACCACACACACCCTTTGCGCAGATGATATCGACTAACCCTTTTCGTCACCCAAAACCCGTATCCCTTCTTTACACATGCTTTTCATCATGTTCTGATCGACTTCCACCTGCAAAACCACGCCGTCGTCGCGGTAGGATTCCGAAAGAATCACGCCGCCCTTACGGACTTTGCCCAGCAGATGGTACGCGGAGAAGGGAACGAATACGCGGAAGGACTGGGATTTTGCCGACAGTGTCGTTTCAAGGCGTTCCAGCAGCGCGTCCATCCCGTCTCCTGTGAGCGCGCTGATTTTCAGCGCGTCGGGTATCGGATTCTCGCCGGAAGGAATCAGGTCGGATTTATTGAGCGCGTGTATCTGCGGCGCGTCCGACGCGCCTAAGTTTTCAAGCACTTCCTGCACGGTTTTCATGTGCTGGCGCAGGTAGGGGCTTGATCCGTCCGAAAGGACGATGATAACGTCCGCAAGCGCGGCCTCCTCCAGCGTCGCGTGGAAGGCCTTGATGAGATCATGGGGCAGCTTGTGGATAAATCCGACCGTGTCGATGAGCAAAGCCTGCCCGCCATGAGGGAGCGAGACAGGCCGGGATACGTTGTCCAGCGTCGCAAACAGCGCGTTTTTCACAAACACGTCCGCGCCTGTCAGGCGGTTGAACAGCGTGGATTTGCCCGCGTTGGTATAGCCTACGAGCGCGACGATCGGGATGCGGTTTTTCTCCCGGCGTTTGCGGCGCAAGGAACGCTGCCCTTCCAGCGCATGCAGCTGGTGCTCCAGATCGTTCATGCGTTCGCGGATTCTGCGGCGGCCGACCTCCAGCTTGCTTTCGCCGGGGCCGCGCGTGCCGATGCCGCCGGCCAGACGGCTTAATACAAGCCCCTGCCCGAGCAGCCGCTGGGAGCGGTACTTGAGCTGCGCCATTTCCACCTGCAATTTTCCTTCGCTGGTCTTGGCGCGCAAGGCGAAAATATCGAGAATCAGCGCCGTGCGGTCGATGACCTTGACTTGCAGCAATTCTTCCAGATTGCGCTGCATCACGCCGGTCAGTTCCTCGTCGAAGATGACCAGGTTTGCCTGCAAAGACTGCACCATCAGGGCCAGGTCTTCCGCCTTTCCCTTGCCGATGCAGTAGGCACTGTCCGGCTTGTCGCGCCTTTGCAATATCGTGCCGACAGTCTCCGCGCCCGCGGTTTCGGCCAGCATGGAAAGCTCGGCCAGCGAATCCTCGCTTTCGATTCCAACCAGAACGGCTTTTTCCATATCCTGCTCCGAGGAAGGAAGCGCGGCGCGGTAATGGAGATCGACTTCCGCAATCTGATCCAGCCATTTCGCGTCGGGCAGGGATTTCGCGGATATAATCTCCGAAAGCGTTGTGCCGCCGGGCACGGATGGATTGAGGAAAGCGCATTGCACCGTCGAAGGGCCTCCGCTTTGGCTTACGCCCACGGCGCACATGGCGTCCAGGCGG
>JBDRTL010000313.1:0-3119 GCA_043824045.1 Bacillota bacterium | reverse complement strand
CGGATGCGCTCGAAGGGCTGTTCGTTCTCGCCGCGGCCGCAGCCGGGGCAGGTATCGTTGATCACGCCGTTGAAGCCGCACACGGGATCGCGGTCCACGGGATGGTTGATGGAGCCGTAGCCGATCCCCACATCATGCATGTGGCGGATGACCTTCTCAAACGCGTCGAGATTTTTGGACGGATCGCCGTCCATCTCCACATAGCTGATATGCCCGGCGTTGGTCAGCGCGTGGTAGGGGGCCTCCAGCGAAATCTTTTCAAACGCGTTGATGGGGAAATATACGGGGATATGGAAGGAGTTGGTGTAGTACTCCCGGTCGGTAATCCGGGGAAGCGAGCCGAAGCGTTCGCGGTCCAGCCGGACAAAGCGGCCGGACAGGCCTTCGGCGGGCGTGGCAAGGCAGGTGAAGTTCATCTGATGCTTCTCGCTCATCTCGTCGCAGAACTTGCGGATAAAGCCCACGATCTCCAGCCCCAGGTTCTGCGAGGCGGTGTTTTCGCCGTGGTGCGCGCCACGAAGCGCGACCAGCGATTCCGCCAGCCCGATAAACCCGATGGACAGCGTACCGTGCATCAAAACCTCGCGGATGCCGTCGTTCCAGCCGAGCTTCTCGGAATCGATCCAGTTGCCCTCGCCCATCAGGAATGGGAAGTTGTGCACCTTCTTGGCGGCGACGATCTCAAAGCGCTCCAGCAGCTGCGCGGCGATCAGCTGCAATTTCCGCTCCAACTCCTCAAAAAACCACGATACGTCGCCTTTGGCCTTGATGGCGATGCGCGGCAGATTGACGGACGTGAACGAAAGATTGCCTCTCCGGGGCGCGATCTCGCGGCTGCGGTCGTGGATATTGCCCATCACGCGCGTGCGGCAGCCCATATAGGCGATCTCGGTTTCGTAGCGGCCTTCCCTGTAGTACGGGAGGTTAAAGGGCGCGTCGAGGAACGAGAAATTGGGGAACAGGCGCTTGGCGCTCACGCGGATGGCCAGGCGGAAGAGGTCGTAGTTGGGATCGCCGGGGTTGTAGTTCACGCCTTCCTTGACGCGGAAAATCTGAATGGGGAAGATGGGGGTCTCGCCGCCGCCCAGGCCTTCCTCGGTGGCAAGGAGCAGGTTTCGCATCACCATGCGGCCTTCGGGCGTGGTATCCATGCCGTAGTTGATGGAGGAAAACGGCACCTGCGCGCCCGCGCGGGAGTTCATGGTGTTTAGGTTATGCACGAGCGCTTCCATCGCCTGATGGGTCGCCTTGTCGGTCTCCTGTTCGGCGTGCTCGCGGGTGAACTCCACAATGCGGTCGACCTGCTCTTTTTTCGCCTCGCCGAACTTCCTGATTCTGGCTTTGAGGGCCTTGTCAAATTCCGCGTCCTCGGTCAGCTCCGGCTTTTTGCCGGTTTCCTGCGTAAGCTCCGCAAGCATTTCCTTGACCTTCTCCAGCGCGTCCTCCACGGAAAGGATGAGCTCCAGCGCGCGGGCGAGGTTATCGCGGAAGCGCTTATAGTAGGTCTTTTTCACGCCGGGCGCCATGCCGTAGTCGAAATTCACGATGCTCTGCCCGCCGTGCTGGTCGTTCTGGTTGGCCTGAATGGCGATGCAGCAAAGCGCCGAATAGCTGTAGATATCCTGCGGCTCGCGCAGCACCCCGTGCCCCGTGGAAAACCCGCCGTCGAACAGCGTAAGCAGGTCAATCTGCGTGCAGGTGGTGGTGAGGGTATAAAAATCCAGGTCGTGGATATGGATATCGCCGTCGTGGTGCGCCGTGGCGTACCTGGGATCGATCACGAACATCTCGTAGAACTGCTTGGAGCCTTCCGAGCCGAACTTGAGCATCGCGCCCATGGCGGTGTCGCCGTTGATGTTGGCGTTCTCGCGTTTGATGTCGGAATCCTTGGCGTCCTTAAAACAGATGTCCTCAAACGTCTTCATCAGGCGTGTGTTCATCTCGCGCACACGGCTGCGCTCGGCGCGGTAGAGGATATAGGCCTTGGCGGAACGCACAAAGCCCTGCTCGATCAGGATCCGCTCCACGGTATCCTGCACCTGTTCGACGGTGGGGACGGTGGGGATGGCCTCGTCGTTTTCCACCGCTGTGACGACCAGAGCGGCAAGGTGATGCGCGGTTTCCTTCCCCTTGCGGCTACCGGAGGCCAGAAAACTTTTTTCGATCGCCTGTTCAATTTTTACCTGATCAAACGGCACAACGCGGCCATCGCGCTTTTTAATGGAGGGTATCATATCGTCGCTCCTTTGTGAAGGCTGCATGGAGAAAGGGAATAACCACCGTACGCAGGTTGCGCTTGCGTTTCGGCGTTTGCGCGGGCTTTCAATGATTTCGCCCAACTTCGGTCGATATATTTTTCTCTGCTTCGTTGGCTTGAGAACGAAGTAACGTCATTATATGGTGTTTAATTGGAATCGTCAATACTATATCTAGATTAAAAAATGCGGGAATCGAGGGCAGAAATTATCCATATCGTTCACAAACCCTTAATACATAAGAAACATTCGGCGGGTTTCACGAAATATCCACAAAAAAATATTTTTATTCCACATAGTTATCCACATAGTTTTCCACAGTTTTTCAACCTTGCTTTGCGTCGGAAGGGCGCTTCTGCTATGATGGTGCGGGGAGGGTGAGCGATGCAGATTGCGATCATCGGGGGCGGGGCTGCGGGGTTTGCGGCAGCCGTCGCCGCGGCGGAGACAGGCGCTTTGGTCACGGTGCTGGAGCGCAATCAAAAGCCGCTTAAAAAGCTCGGCGTTGCGGGCAACGGGCGCGGCAATATTTTAAACGCTGGCGAGCCCGCCTACTACGGGGACGCGGCATTTGCCCTGTCCGCGCTTCGCCGCGTCGGGTATCGGGAGTTAACGGCGTTTTTTAAGTCGCTCGGCGTGCCGCTGCGACAGGAAAGCGAGGGCCGGGTCTATCCGGCGTCGCTCCAGGCCTCGGCGGTACAGGACGCGCTTCTGCTGCGCGCGCGGCAGCTCGGCGTTGCCGTGCGTTGCCTGGCGCGGGCGGAGCGCATCGAAAAAGAGCGGGACGGCTTTGTTATCCACGGACAACAGGGATTTCCGGACGGGGCGAAAACGCCCGCGGAAGAGCCCTTCACCCTCCGTGCG
>JBDRTL010000312.1:0-2984 GCA_043824045.1 Bacillota bacterium | reverse complement strand
GCGCTTTTGACCACCACCATGAGCGGGATGGAGGAAGTGGTGAAAGCGGCGGAGGCTGCCGGCATCCGCGATAAGGTGAAAATCATGGTGGGCGGCGCGCCCCTGACAGATGCGTTTTGTAAAAAGATCGGCGCCGACGCGTATTCGCCCGATGCGGCCAGCGCGGCGGACGCTGCGGTGCAGTTTTGCTCCGCCTGATGATACCGATCCCATGAAAGGGGGCTTTTCATGAACCACCGGGATCGTGTGCTGGCTGTGCTTCGCTATGGGATATACGACCGCCTGCCGCTGGTATCCTTTGGATACTGGCCGGAGACGCTGGATTTGTGGGCTGCGCAAGGCCATATAGCCATTGAGGATGCGGAGGGCTACCGCCGGGAAGGGGACAATGCGCCGGCAGACAGGCATGTGATGACCCAACTGGGCTTTGACTTCAACTGGTGTTCCACGGTTGGCGGGAACAGTTTCCTGATGCCCCGCTTTACGGCGGAAACACTGGAAACAAAGCCGGACGGCAGCCGGATTATCCGCAACGACGAGGGGCTGATTGAAAAGGTCAACGACCGCATTGTTTCCATTCCGGCCATGATCGGAACATCCCTGACGGGACGGGAAGCCTGGGAGGAGCTGTATCTGCCCAAACTTCGTTTCAGCGCGGACCGCGTAAACACGGAGTTATTCCGCACCCTCGCAAAAGAAAGCGGGCTGCGGCAGTATCCGCTGGGGCTGCAGGTTGGAAGTTTGTACGGCAATATCCGGAATATGCTCGGCGTGGAAGAATTGAGCTATCTTGCAGTGGATGATGAGGATCTGTACCGGGAAATCATCGATACGGTGGGAACGCTGTGCTATCAGGTGGCGGAAAGCGTATTGTCCTTTGGCGCGGTTTTCGATTATGCGCATTATTGGGAAGATATATGCTTTAAAAACGGCCCGCTGATCAACCCTGCCGTGTTCAGGGAACTGGTGGCGCCTCATTACAAACGCATCAGCAAATTGCTGATAAGCCATGGGATTGACATGACCTCCGTGGACTGCGACGGCTGCATCGACCTGCTTGTGCCCATCTGGCTGGAAAACGGAGTCAACACCATGTTTCCCATCGAGGTGGGTACATGGAATGCCAGCATCGGGCCGTGGCGGAAACAATACGGCCCTGCGCTTCGGGGCGTCGGCGGTATGGATAAACGGGTATTCGCCGAAGACAGGGCCGCGGTGGACGCGGAAATCGAGCGGCTGAAGCCGCTGGTGGATCTGGGTGGCTATATTCCCTGCCCCGATCACCGGATACCGCCGGACGCGCGGTTTGAAACAACGGCTTATTATTGCCAAGCGTTCCGAAAAGCGTTTGGCTGATGAGCCGGGAAAAGGAAAATAGCGGCATGAATGCGATGAAGATTCTCTGGGATGCGGCGCGTGTCGGTCAGAAGCGGGCTCTGCCCATCCTGTCCTTTCCCGCGGCGCAAAAGCTGAAGGTATCGGTCGGGGAACTGGTGCAAAGCGCGGAAATGCAGGCGCAGGCGATGGCGCTCGTCGCAAGGGAAACGAACACCGTGGCGGCGGTCGGGCTGATGGATCTGTCCGTGGAGGCCGAAGCCTTCGGCGCAAGTATCCGCTTTGCGGAAAACGAGGTGCCCGCGGTCACGGGCCGGCTGGTGGATGGAGCGGAGGCCGCGGACGCGCTCAAAGTCCCATCGCTTAACAAGGGCCGCGCGCCGCTGTATGCGGACGCGGTGAAAAGGGCCAAGGCGTTCATCCATGATAAACCTGTTCTGGCGGGCGCGATCGGCCCTTATTCGCTGGCGGGCCGTTTGATGGACGTTACGGAAATCTTTTATGCCTGCTTCGACGAACCCGAAACGGTGCACACGGTGCTTAACAAAGCAGCGGAATATATCATCGCCTATTGCAATGCCTTCAAAGCGGCGGGAGCGGACGGCGTCGTGATGGCCGAACCGCTGGCAGGCCTGCTGAACCCAATCATGGCGGAGGAGTTCTCCGCAAGCTACGTCGCCCGTATTCTGCATGCCGTCCAAACGGAAGATTTTCCGGTCATTTACCACAATTGCGGCGGCGCGGCGGTTCAAATGCTTCCCAAGCTTTTTGAGATCCGTGCGGCGGCCTATCATTTCGGGAATGCCGTCGATATGGGAGAAATCCTCTCAAAGGCGCCCGCGGACGCGCTATGTATGGGCAATATCGATCCGGCGGGGCTGTTTGCGGGCGGCACGCCGCAAGACATGCGCGCAGCGGTTCGGGCGCTTATGGAAAGGTGCGGCAGGTATCCGAATTTTCTCATTTCCTCCGGCTGCGATATTCCCGCGCACGCAAGCTGGGCAAACATTGGCGCTTTCTTCGATGCCGTGGCGGAAACCAATGAAAACCAGCAACAGCCGCGGACAGGCTTTGTCCGCGGTTGCTGGTGAAACGGGGATCATGCCGATGACGGCTGGCGAACTGGCAAAGCTGACCGTTTCGTGCGGCGCAGGGAAGGCGGCCGTGATTCTAAAGAATCGGGTCGTTCTGTCGGCGGATTTTAGGGAGATCTGCAAAGGCAATGCCTGCGGTAATTTTGGCAAATGCCACATGTGCCCGCCGGATGTGGGCGAGATCGGGGATTTGATCAAACGGGTGCGGGAGTTTGACACCGCGGTGATGTACCAATCGGTATATGAACTGGATGATTCGTTTGATTTTGAGGGAATGCAATCCGCGGGAGCATCCTTCAACAACACCGCCCGCAGGATTCAGGAAATGGCGGGGGGAATGCTCAGGCGGCGCTGGCTGCATCTGGCGGCGGGCGGATGCCGCGGCTGCGAAATCTGCGCAAAACGGGAAAACATGCCATGCAGGGCTCCGGAGCAGGCGCTGGCTTCCTTGGAGGCCTACGGGGTCGACGTGTACCAAACGGCGGTCAATGCCGGGCTTGCGTATGGCAACGGCGCGGATACCGTGACCTATTTCGGGATGCTGTTTTTGTAGAA
>JBDRTL010000311.1:0-6926 GCA_043824045.1 Bacillota bacterium | reverse complement strand
TTCAGATCGTTTGTACATAAATACATCCTATGGATGACCTTCGCGGCTGTCTTTGCGTGCGGCGCATTCATGCGCTATTCGCTGCGTTCGGTGGTCTCATTGGATATGTTCGCGGACTTCATCCCGTGGATGTCGGCATTGCAATCCGGCGGCATACAGGGCCTGCTTTCACAGTTCCCGAATTTCCCCTATAGCGCAATGCACGTATACGTATGGAGCTTGGCCGCTATGGTATTTCCGCACATGACGACGATCACGCTGCTCAAGGCTGTCGTCATTGCGTTTGACGCTTTGCAGATTGCGGTCGGCTGTGCGATTGTCTGGCAGATGCTTCCCAAGGCGCGCAGGCTGACGGGGCTGTTTACGGCGTTTACGCTGCTGTGGATGAACCCGATCCTTCTTCTAAACGCTGCGGCATGGGGACAGACGGATGTGATCTATTTAGGTTTTTCCCTCTTGTCGCTTTTATTCCTGTTCCGGCAAAAACCAGCGTTTGCGATGCTCAGTTTCGGGCTGGCGTTAGCATTCAAGCTCCAGGCCGTGTTCCTGCTGCCCGCGCTTTTCATCCTTTACTTCTGCTTTGAAAAGAAGTTCAGCATCCTCTGGTTCCTGCTCATCCCGGCCGTGTGGTTCATCGTACGCATCCCGTTGCAACTGATGGACAGCGGCATGGCGACTGCCGCGGAGTTCTTCTCCACGCAGACCAGCGCTTATTCCGCCGCAACCATGAACGCGCCCAATCTGCACGCTTTGCTTGGCGACGCGGTGAAAAGCCCGCTCCTTTCCAAAGCGCTGTGGGAACATTATTCCATCATCCTCACCGTCACGGCGCTGGGCAGCATGGCGACATGGATGGTCTGGAAACAGGTGAAACTGGATAAAAAAACCGCGCTGCTGCTTTGCGCGTGGAGCGTGCTGACGTGTGTATTTCTGCTTCCGCACATGCATGAGCGTTACAGCATTGTAGGCGAAATCCTTCTGCTGCTTTGGGCGGTGCTGCTGCACAAACCCAGAGGGATTTTCTATGTGCTGCTTTCCATGCTGCCTGTTATCAGCGCGTATTGCAACTATTTGCTGGACCGCGAGGCGTTCAGCCTGCAGCTCGGCGGCGCGATGAACCTGGTTTTACTGCTGATGTTAACCTGGGAACTGGTGCGGCAGGGGAAGGAAAATCTGGATGACGCCAGCAGTGAATAAGCGATTTGCCTATATGGATTTTATCCGCTTCGCCGCGGTGTTTTTGGTGATCGTCAATCACACCAACAGCGACGTGTTTCAGTCGTCTTCGCCCGCCAGCGCCGTTTGGTGGATTTCCATCGTGTGGTACTATCTGAGCAAGATGGGCGTACCGCTGTTTGTGATGGTATCGGGCGCGTGCCTGCTGCCGAAGGTTGATACTTACAAAAAGGCGTTCCAGCGCTTCCTGCGCATCGGCGCCGTGCTGGTTTTGTTTTCCTATCTGTATTTCATCTCGGACGTGATCCAAGGCTACGGCGGCGTGCAGGACGCATTGAACGTGCTTGGATTTTTAAAGAGCGTCTGGCACGCTCCGATCACGGATTCGTTTTGGTACCTGTATTTTTACCTTGGCCTGATGCTGATGCTCCCGTGGCTGCAGCGGCTTGCCAAGGCCATGCAGAAGCGCGACCTTCTGTATCTGATTCTCCTGTCGTTCGCGCTGAGCGCGGTGTGGCCGCTGGCCGCGCATTACGTGCCCGCACTCGCATTCTCCGGCTATTTCAGCATTCCGCTGTTCGCCGTGTATCTGGGCATCTTCTTCGCTGGGCATTACATCCATGCCTACGTCACGAAAATCAACAAGACGCTTTGCGCCGCCGTGATCGCGCTGTCGCTCGCGGCGTCCGCGCTTTTAACGAACGGCGAATACCAATCCCTGAACGGAATCGGCAAATACTGGTTTATGGATGAGCGCACCGCGCCGTCGTTCTTCGTGATACTGAGCGCGCTGGCCGTGATGATGCTTTCAAAAAGCGCGATCAGAGAGTCAAGGAAACAAACGAAAAGCCGCCTGCAAACGCTCGGCGGCTGCGCGTTTGGGATCTACCTGGTGCAGGATTTTATCATCGAACAGACGCGATACAGCCTGTTTTTGCCCCTTGCGCAGCAAATCGGCCCGATGGTGGCAGTGCTGCTGTGGGAACTCGGCATATTCTTTATCGCGCTGTTGTGTATCCTGCTGCTTAGAAAAGTGCCCGGCGTTCAAAAGCTGATTTAGACCTGTTCTTTATCCTTTTCCCGGAGGATGAAGCGGATCTGCGTTCCCGTAAACTCAAAACTCTTGCGGAGATGGTTTTCCAGATACCGCTCGTAGGCGAAGTGCATTAAATCCTTGTCGTTGATGAAGAACACAAAAGTCGGCGGGCAGGCGGACAGCTGCGTCCCATAATAGATTTTCAACTTGCGGCCGCCCTGAATGGGGGGCTGCAGGCTCATCTGCGCGTCCGCCAGCGCTTCGTTCAGCACGCCCGTGGGGATGCGGCGGCGGTAGTTCTCCACCACTTCTTTCACCTTGCCGAGCACCATGTTCACGCGCCTGCCCGTGAGCGCGGACAGGAATAAAACGGGCACATAGCTCATGAACTTCAAATCCTGCAGGATTTCCTTTTCCATGTTCGCCATGGTGTTGGTTTCTTTTTCGATCAGATCCCACTTGTTCACGGCGACGATCACCGCTTTGCCCGCGTCCAAAATCAATCCCGCAATCTTGGTATCCTGTTCGGTCACGCCAACCCGCGCGTCGATCATCAACAGCGCTACGTCGCAGCGGTCGATCGCCGCAATGGCGCGCAGCACGCTGTACTTTTCGAGGCTTTCATCCTCGATCGCCTTCTTTTTGCGCATGCCCGCCGTATCGATGATGTTAAACCGGGTGCCGTCCGTATCCAGAAACGCCGAATCGATGGCGTCGCGCGTCGTGCCGGGGATATCGGAGACCATCGTGCGCTCCTGGGAAAGGATGCGGTTGCACAGCGAGCTCTTGCCCACGTTCGGGCGGCCGACGACGGCAAGCTGTATGACCTCGCCGCTTTCGTCCTGCTCGTCGGGCTCGGGCGGCGGCAGGCGGCGGACGATCTCCTCCAACAGGTCGCCGAGCCCCAGCATGTTGGTGGAGGAGACCGCAATGGGATCGCCCAGGCCGAGGTTGTAGTATTCGTACAGCGCGCCCAGCTGGTTTTGGGAGTCGATCTTGTTTACCACAAGCAGGATAGGCTTGCGTGTTTTGCGCAGCAGCGCGGCCACCTCTTCATCCTCGGTGGTCAGCCCGACGCGCCCGTCGCAAAACAGGCAGATGACGTCCGCCGTGTCTATGGCGATCTGCGCCTGATGGCGCATTTCGGTCAGCATCATGTCGTCGCTGCGCAGGTTCAGGCCGCCGGTGTCGATCAGCGTAAAGCGGCGGCCCATCCATTCGGTATCGGCATAGATGCGGTCGCGCGTAACGCCGGGCGTATCCTCCACGATGGAAATGCGCTTTCCGGCGATTTTATTGAAAAAGGTTGATTTTCCTACGTTGGGGCGGCCTACGATGGCCACAAGCGGCTTTGGCATACATGACTCCTTATCGATTGCGCAATGCGTTGTAAAAATCGTACCCGTCGTCCACCACGCGCACGGGCAGCGGCAGGCGGCGCCTGAATTCCTCTAAAGACATCCCGTCCAAAAACATGTCGCGGTCGTGCCGAAGCATGCATGCGCTGATGAAAAGCGCGTCCGCGCCGCTGAGCACTGCGGGAGAAAGCTGGCTTAGCACGTCGCTGCCCGTCAGAAGCCCCGCGACCGTCACGGTTTCGCCGAAGAAATGGTTTTTAATCGTCCCTACGTTTACCTTCACGTTTCTCGGGGCGAAGGCGGCGCATAAGCGCCCGATGTGCGGCGCGGCAACGACGCCGGTGGCCACGAGATACGTTTTAGGTTCGACGGGCGAACCGTCGTCGTCCTCCGCCGCTTCCCGCATCTGTTCCTCAAACTGGCGCAGCAGACCGACGCCGTTTTCAATCTGCGGATAGCCCTCATACCATTCGGCGGGCGGCAGCGGCTCGCCGCTCAGACAGTAGAACTCGACCGAGGCAAACGCAAACGACGTGCCCAGCTGGTCCCGGCAGCGTTTCTGAAAGGACCCTAATTGCTGTAGGAGCGCTTTCGCGGTGCGTGCGGTAAACGGCGAAAGCTTCGGCAAACCGTCCCGGAATTTCGTAAGGCCGACGGGTACCACCGCAACGGACTGCGCCGCCGGCACGAGATCATACAGGTCGCCGAGCGTCTGCAAAAGCGCGTCGCCGTCGTTGAGGCCCGGGCAGCAAACGATCTGGCAGTGAAAGCGGATGCCCGCATCCTTTAACTGACGCAGGCGCGGGCGGATGCCGCCCGCCGCGCGGTTACACATCATGCGGCGGCGAAGCTCCGGATCCGTGGTGTGCACGCTTATGTACAGCGGCGAGGCGTGCCGCTTCAAGATGCGCTCAAACTCCGCGTCGTCGACGTTCGTCAGGGTGATGTAGTTTCCCATCATCAGGGAATAGCGCCAGTCGTCGTCTTTGACGTACAGGGAGGGGCGCAGCTTGGGCGGCATCTGATCGATAAAGCAGAACACGCAGTTGTTGCGGCAGGTGCGCGGTTTCAGCGCCATGCTGTCGCCAAAGCGCAGGCCGAGCGGCTCCCAGTCCTCTTTCTCCATGGTCACGGTTTTCCGCGCGCCGTTTCGCTCAATCACCAGTTTCAAGTGCGTTTGCGCGCTGAGCGACTGGTAGTCAATTTCATCCCGAATGTCTTCGCCGTTGATCGAAAGCAGCGCGTCGCCAACCAGAAGGCCGTGCTTCCAGGCGACGGAGCCTTCCGCAATCCCCGTGATCACATGCCGCATCGCGTAAAACCCTCCGCGTATTCAGGATGCAATCCATTATTCTTTGTTTTGATGCGGAAGTCAAGCCGGTTACGGCAAAATGCCCGGGTCAATCAAAGCGTAAAACGCGGGCTTAGGCGTTCCGTCGCCGTTGAAGAGCAGCGGGAAGTTGCCGGATTTCCAACTCAGGCTGTCGAATGTACCCCAGGTTTGCACGGCCTCGACGGAATCGGCATACTGCAGAAGGACTTTCATCAGACCCTGATACCTCCGGGCTTGCTTTTCAAATTGCGAATCGGAATTGTCGTTCACGAGGATATCCATCTCGCTGACGCGGATGCGCAAGCCTTTGGCGGCAATCTTTTCAATCGCGGCCTGAAACTGCGGCGTGGTGGGCGTATTCAGCTGATAATGGCACTGCAGGCCGCAGCCGTCCACCAATCCTTCCGCCATCAGATCGTCCAACAACGAAAGGATGCCGTTGAGCTTGGGCTGATAAGGCACGGAATAATCGTTGTAGTAAAGCTGCGCGCCCTCGGGCGCGTACATGCGCGCGAAACGGAATGCCTGCAGCACAAAGTCCTCGCCGACGATCTGCAAATAGTTGCTGTTCCGGTACTTGCCGGTGGAATCATCGATCGCCTCGTTCACCACGTCCCAGGAAACGACGAGCCCCGGATAGTTGGCGTCCATGTACTCCATCACGATGCGCACATAGTTCTCCATGCGCCTGAGCATCACCTCGCGGGAGACGTAGGGTTTGTTTCTGGCGTAGGATTCGCGGAAAAAGGTATCCGGCGTCTGCTGGTGCCAGAACAGCACGTGCCCGTGCACCTTCAAATGATTTTCCTTCGCGTAATCCAGCAGCGGCTTGACGATCCTGAACTGCAGCGCGACGTTCCCCTGATCCGTTTTGGATGCCTTTTGGGAATTGTACTCATCCAGCACGTTTTCCGGTTTCAGCGCGTTTTCCGGCGTTATGACGGCATACTGCGCGGTATAAAATGGCAGGCGCTCCGTATTCTTGACTTCCGCGCTTCCCAGCGAGCTTCCGAAATCGAAATACTCCGCGTAGAATTCCCTGAGCGAGGGCAGCGACATCAAATCAACGGCCTCGGACGCGGCGACGGGCGCGAGGGCGAATACCAGGCCGACTGCCAACATCATAAGCGCACGCTTTTTCATTTGGTGATGATCCTTTCATTCGGTCTGTCAGACGAAGGGTTCTACGTCACAATGTAGCATAGCCGGCCGGATTTGTCTATCCGCATCCGGCTGAAACGCGAAGCGCATCCAATGCTTGTAAGGCTTTTGCTATCTGTGATATAATCAAAGGCAACCTCGCCGGACGGAAAGCCCGAACGATCTTCGATGCATGAACATGGAGGCACGCCGCGCATGAACCTTTGCTATCAGGAGAGAACCGAGCAGGTGCGATACCTGGATCGCGAATTGACCTGGCTGCAGTTTAACCATCGGGTGCAAATGGAAGCCGAAAATACGCAAAATCCCCTGTTGGAGCGCGCGAAATTCCTGGGGATCGTTACGTCCAACCTGGATGAATTTATCCAGGTGCGCTATGTAAGCATACTGCGGGACGGAACGGGCCTCAACCGCGATATGCGGCTGTCCAGCGGGCTTTCGATGAAAAAGAAGCTTGATCTTGTCAATTACGCGGTGAACGATCAGCAAAGGATGCAATACATCATCTGCCGCGGGATGTTAGGAGAGATGGCGAAGCGGGGCATTCGGTTCTACCCGGATTTCGAGCCCACCGAGGAGATGGAAGCCGAAATCAAGCGGATTTTCTGGGGGGAGGTCATACACAAGCTCAAGATCATCCCCTGGGGCGAGGAATATGCGCCCATGAACCAGAAAAAGCTGCGGCTGATGGTTAAACTGCGCCCCAAGAACGGAATGGGCGTCCGTTATGCCATGATTTCCTATCCGGGCACGCCCAGGCTGTTCCGGCTGCCGAGCGGAGATGGAAGTGTTTGACTGATCCGTTATGAGGATTAACAGCGCAAATGGCTGTGGATGATGTTCTCTAAGGAAGATATAGTGG
>JBDRTL010000310.1:0-11871 GCA_043824045.1 Bacillota bacterium | reverse complement strand
ATATGTATTGTAAACCTACATTCCGCGGATTCCTGGCGCTGTAAACCGCATTGTGAAGCGAACACAGGCGTGGTATAATAATATCCACGTTTGTTCGTTTTTATTAGCGATATGCTCATACTGGAGGGTTTTGGTTGACCGACTTTCTGATTCGTCTGTTTGTGAAAAACAGTAACAACGCAGCGAACCGCAGGGTCCGCGCGGCATACGGCACGCTTGGCAGCGTGACGGGCATCGTCGTCAATATCCTGCTGGCGGGGCTGAAATTCGTCGTGGGCACGGTCAGCGGTTCGCTGGCCGCGACGGCCGACGCGGTCAACAACCTGTCCGATTCCGCGGGATCGCTGATGTCGCTGGTCACGGTCCGCATGGCCGTGAAACCCAACGACAAATCCCATCCCTTCGGGCACGGGCGGCTGGAATACATCGGTGCGCTCGCCGTCGGCGCGATCATATTGATCGCGGGCGTTCAGCTTTTCATTGAGGGCGTGAAATCCATCATCCACCCCGCCCCTATAAACGTCAGCCTTCTCATGCTCATCCTGCTGTCGGTTTCCATCCTCGCGAAACTCTGGCTGTTCTTTTTTTACCGCAAAATCGCAAAGCGGATCGACTCTAAAACCCTGTTCGCCGCCTCCAAGGACAGCCTCAGCGATATCCTTGCCACGGGCGCGGTGGTGATCAGCATGTTTTTACAGTGGGTATTCGGCTGGACGATCGACGGGTTTATCGGCATTCTGGTCGCGCTGTGCGTGCTCAAGGCAGGGCTGGACGTGTGCAAGGACACCCTCGACAGCCTGCTTGGCGGTAAGCCCGACCTGCATCTGATTAAAGATATCAGGCAAATCCTGATGCGGTACGACGCGATTTCCGGCCTGCACGACCTGATCATCCACGACTACGGCCCCGGGCGCTGCATCGCCTCCGTGCACGCGGAGGTCAGCGCCGCCGGCGATATCGTGGCCATTCACGACGTAATTGACCAGGCGGAACGCGAACTGAAGAAAACGCTTGGGATCGAGGTCGTCATCCATATGGATCCCACCGTGACCGACGACCCTAAAATCAATGCGCTGCGAAAGCAGCTGGCCGACTATCTGCATACGTTTGACAAGCGGCTGTCGATGCACGATTTCCGCGTCGTCCCAGGCGAGCGGCAGATCAACCTGGTGTTTGACTGCCTGCTGCCAAACGAGGATATCAACAGGGACCGGCTGCTTTCTTCCCTGCGGTCCTATGTCAAACAGCTCGATCCCCGCTATGAACTTGTGGTGCAGTTCGATACCGATTTTTCGTGATATAAGGAACAAAATCGCACTATTTTGCCTTGTGGCGGAGCAGTCGTTCGCAAGTGATACCCCTTGCCACTCTTTTAAGGGAGGGCAATGCACGACTAGCGCCGGAAATTGCCGAAGGCAATGAAGCGCGTAGCCTCGCGCAGGTGAAACGCAAAGCGAGGCCGCAGAAGCAGATTGGGCTTTTTCAACAAGCTGGTTATTTTGCCTTGTGGCGGAGCAGCTTGTAGTAACGCTCCTCGTCCGCTTTGATCACCAGCGTTTCCAGTTCCTCGTCGCCCATTACGGTATTGCGCCCTTCCTCATAATACGCGTCGACCTGCTCTTTGACGATCTTGACCAGCGGGTCCTGCTTATACACCTTGTGGTCGTCCTTCAGGCGGAAGAACGAGTTCATCCAGTGCGCGACGCCGGCCAGCCCGCTGTGGCTGTCCACGGAGACTGTCGGCGGCCGGTTCAGGATTTTGGTCGTGTTGAAAATATTGTATATTTCCTCGTCTTTGAGCATACCGTCCGCGTGGATACCCGCGCGGGTGACGTTGAAATGCCTGCCGACAAACGGCTGCCGGGGGCTGATTTCGATGCCGATTTCCTTTTCCATGTACTCGGCGATCTCGTCGACGGCGGTCAGGTCCATGTCGCCGGTCGTGCCGCGCAGGCCCTGGTACTCAATCGCCATCGCTTCCAGCGGGCAGTTGCCCGTCCGCTCCCCGATGCCCAGCAGCGAGCAGTTGACGCTCGCGCAGCCATACAGCCACGCCGTGCCCGCGTTGTTGACCACCTTGTAGAAATCGTTATGCCCGTGCCACTCCAAAAGCTCGCTGGGGATCTGCGCGTAATGGTTCAGGCCGTAGATAATGCCCTGCACGCTTCTTGGGAGCGCCGCGCCGGGATAGCTGACGCCGTAACCCATCGTATCGCAGGCGCGCACCTTCACGGGCAGGCCGCTCTCCTCCGAAAGCTCGCTGAGCTTCTCGGCAAACGGCAGCACAAACCCGTAGAAATCGGCGCGTGTGATATCCTCAAAGTGGCAGCGCGGGCGGATGCCCCTCTCCATCGCCGCTTTGACGATACCCAGATATTGATCCATCGCCTGCGCGCGCGTCATTTTCATCTTCTTAAAAATGTGGTAATCGCTGCACGAGACCAAAATGCCCGTCTCCTCCACGCCCACCGCCTTCACCAGATCGAAATCCGCCGGATTGGCGCGGATCCACGAGGTGATCTCCGGAAACGCAAGTCCCAGCGCCTGGCATTCTTCCAGCGCTTCGCGGTCCTTTTTGGTATAGATGAAAAACTCGCTCTGCCGCACCAGCCCGTTGGGGCCGCCCAGATGCGAAAGCAGCTTAAACAGGTGCACGATCTGCTTGACCGAAAAGGGGCTCACGCTCTGCTGGCCGTCGCGGAAGGTGGTATCGGTCATCCAGATCTCATCCGGTATATTGATCGGCACCAGGCGGTTGTTGAACGTGATCTTCGGGATGTGGTCGTAATCAAAGATTTCCCGGTACAGATTGGGCTCGGTCACATCCTGCAGCTCGTAGCGGTATTTGGACTGGATCAGTTGGTTGCTTCTCTTGTTGAACTCGATCATACGTCTCTTCTTCCTTTCGCGGCTCATCCGCCCCGCTGTCGAAAAAATGTGGAAAACGGCGTGATTTTGCTCTGTTTTTGTGGAAAACCTGTGGCAAACGAACTGCATAACGATGGTTTGCCGGGCGTGCGTTTTCCGTATCGGTGTGGAAAGCCGGTGTCGTCGGGCAGCAAACGGGGCGGTTATTTGGTTTTAAAAACCGGTCGCTGAGGAAATGTTGTGGAGACGCTGTGGATTTTTAAGTCAGGCTCTCCGCAAACGCGCGGATGCGTTTCACGCCCTCGAGGATGTTTTCTTTGGATAGGGCATACGTCAGGCGGCAAAAACCCGGCGCCAGGAATTCCGCGCCCGGCACGACCGCGACCTTCTGGTGCTTAAGCAGCTGTTCGGCGAAGGTGGTGCAGCTGTCGATCAGCTTGCTTCCAATATGTTTGCCGACCAGCCGTTTTATGTTCATCATCACGTAGAACGCGCCGTCGGGCTTCAGGCAGGAGAGGCCGCCGATGGCGTTGATCCCTTCCACCAGCGCGTCCCTGCGCTCCTTGAACGCCCGCCGCATCACTTCCACAGGTTCCTGGGACATGGTGAGCGCTTTCAGGGCGGCGTACTGGGCGGGCGTATTGGGCGCGGAAGTCGCCTGGCTCTGACAGGCGGCGATCGCTTCCATTACATCCCTGGGGCCCGCGGCGTAGCCGATGCGGAAGCCCGTCATCGCGTAGGTTTTGCTCACGCCGTTGATCACGATGGTGCGCTCCTTCACCTTTTCGCCCAACGTCGCGATGGACGTGTTCTTCGTACCGTTATAGAGCAGATGTTCGTAAATCTCGTCGGACATAATATAGAAATCATGCTTTACCGCCAGGTCCGCCAGCGCCTGTAAATCGCTTACACCCCAGCAGGATCCGTTGGGATTGCTGGGCGACGTGAGCATGAACACCTTGGTTTTATCCGTGATCACGGCGGCGATATGAGCGGGCTTCAACACGAAATTGTCCGCTTCCGTGGTCTGCGCAAACACGGGCACGCCGCCGCACATCCTGACCATTTCCGGATAGCTGACCCAGCAGGGCGTGGGGATGATCACCTCGTCGCCGTCGTTTAGAAGCGTGAAAAACGCGTTGAAAATCGAATGTTTCGCGCCGTTGGAGACCACGATCTGGCTGACGTCGTAGTCCAGCCCGTTCTCCCGCTTCAGCTTCTCCTTGATGGCAACTTTCAATTCCGGCATTCCGTCCGCCGCCGTATAGCGGGTTTTGCCCGCGTCGAGGGCTGCCTTTGCAGCGTCTCGTATCTGGACCGGCGTATCAAAATCCGGCTCTCCGCTTGCAAATCCAATGACGTTCACGCCCGCCGCCTTCATGGCGTTGACTTTCGCGTTCAAGGCCAGTGTGGCGGACGGCGCAATACCGGCTGCTTTCTTCGAAATCCCCAAAGGCATTGCAATCCCCTCCCCTATGACTACCGTGTCGTCTCCTTACAATTTACAACCTGTATCTTGTATAAAAACAATTTGCATTATACCATGATAGGGCGCGCCGCGTAAAGAACAAAGCGTTTCAATGCAACGTAATTTTGGTATCGTATGTAAGGAAGAGGTGATTTTTTATTATGCGCATAACTTTGAAGAAGACAATCAGTATTCTCCTGGCCATATTGCTGGTCTCCATGCTTTCTTTTGCCGCGTTTGCGGATGACAACGACGAAAACGAAAGCGAAAACGAGCGGTACGAAGAAACAGAGCAGGATGAAGACGACGGCCGGAACGATGACGAAAGCCAGGCCGGGGAACAGGGGCAGGACGAAGAAGACGAACGTTTCGACCTGATCGGTTTTTTTGCCGGCACCGGTCTGGATCTTTCCCAGTACGCGGGCCAGGCGGTTTTAATCAATTTTTTTACCGAATGGTGCCCCTACTGCATGGAGGAAATGCCCGACATCAAGCAGGTTTTCGACACGTATGACCCCAATTCGCTGGAGATCATTCTCGTCCATCCCTGGGACGGCGAGGATGCGTCCAACACGGCGTCCGTCGTTTCCCGGTTTGGCCTGGAAGGCGTCACCACCATTGAGGACGAGGATTTCGCGCTGACTACTCTCGTCGGCGTGCCCGGATATCCCACGAGCATCTTCGTCGATCCGGACGGGTATCTGTACCACGCGGTTGCCAGCAAGATCGATTTTTCGATGATAACCTCTATCTTTGACGACATGGGGATTCCCCGGCGCGACGGCACGGCTGCCCTCCCCGCCTCCACGCAGCGCCCCTCGGACAGCACCGCCGTGAACACCACCAATGCCGACGCCACCACCGGCGCGACGCCGCAGGATTAAAGGATGAATACCGTGTTTGCAGCAAGCGTTGAACAGGTTTCCCTGTGGGCAATGTTTTTGGGCGGCCTGGTCGCCTTCGTATCGCCGTGCGTGCTGCCGATGCTTCCAGTGTACACGCTGTACCTGGTCGGTGCGGGCGATGACGGCAAGAAGAACGCCTGGTTCGGTGTTCTTCTGCGCTGTCTGGGGCTGGCGCTTGGCTTTGTTTTGCTGTTCACGCTGATGGGCGCGGGCGCGGGGATGCTCGGCGGCGCGCTGCAAAGCGCCGACCGCGGAACGCTGAACATCGTAACCGGCGCGCTGATGATCGTGTTCGGGCTTTGGACGGCCGGTCTCCTGCGCCTGAACGGCGTGAAAGCGCCCGCGTGGACGGGGAAGCATGCAAAGCTTCGACCCACCGGTTTCTTTTCCGCGCTTTTGTTCGGCATTGTAATTGCCCTGTCCTGGACGCCCTGCCTGACGCCGATCCTCGCCAACGCGCTCATTCTTGCCGCGTCCGGCGCCACGGTGAGCGCAGGCATGCTCTCGCTGGCGGTATTCGCCCTGGGGCTTTCGGTGCCGATGCTCTTATTCATCGTGCTGTACCAGTGGCTCAAGCGCGCGTTTACGTGGCTGAGAAACCATCAGCCGCTGCTGCGCCGCATCGGCGGCCTATTGATGGCCGCGTACGGCGCGTATCTGATTCTGACCGCCGTTTTCTAACCGGCGTTGCGAATTCGCGGCGATCGCGTTATGATGCATTCGGGGGAATGCGTAATGACAGAAGATCGCCGCGAAATTACCTATCGGGAAATCAACGACGGCAGGATTGAGATCTGCCGGGATTTGTGCAACGCGCTGATGGCACATCAGGCCGACTGCGGCAGGATCCACCCGGAAGCGCTCCGCGCCATGAATTTTGACAACCGCCTGAAGCCAAGCTTTGAAAAGGCCGCGGAAAAGCAGGTCGTCGTCGCGATGGACGGCGAACTACCCGTCGGGTATATCTTCTCCACAGCTGCCATGGAAACGGAAGCCTCCAAATCGGCAAGGCCGGACTGGGCGAAGGGATTAAGCGGCGCCGATGGAAGCGGATTTTATCCCGATTCGCTGCCGATGCCGCAGAAGATCGGCTGCCTGCACAACCTGTACGTGTTGCCTGAATACAGGGGGCGGCATATCGCCTACACCCTGTGCGGCAAAGCCATGGCATGGTTTCGAAACACCGCGGACACGCAAACCGTATTCGTTTATATCTCCAACGGAAACGACGGCGTGATCAGCCTGTACCGCAACCTCGGCTTCCGGTTTAGCCACGAGGTGTTCGGCGGGTTTATCCTCGCCTATTCCCTGAACATACGGGATTGAAGATCAACGCCGCCTGGCAATCAAGCGGCGGTTTTCATTTACCGATCCAAATAATCATATAAATCCGTGGCGAGCAGCCCATGCTCGCCATATTTTTTTGCGGCGGCTTCTCCGGCCAGCCCGTGCAATGCGCAGGCCGTCTGCAGCAGGCGGACACCCGAAAGCCGATACTCCTTCTGCCCCGCCAGCAGCGCGCCGAGGACGCCCGCAAGCGCGTCGCCGCTGCCGGCCTTGGCCATCGCGGGCGTGCCGAAGCGGTTGACGGCTTCGCCGTCCTGCGCGATCAGCACGCTGGACGCGCTTTTTAAAACAACGCTGCCGCCGTACTGCGCACGCAGCGCCCGCGCGGCCTCCGCCTGGTTGCGCTTCACCTGCTCCACCGGCCAGCGCAGCAGCCGGGCGGCCTCGCCGAGGTGCGGCGTGAGGACAACATGCTCCGGAAAGCGCAGGTGCTGCGCCTTGAAATCGTCCTGATAATCGGCCAGGCAGTTCAGCGCGTCGGCGTCCAGCACGGCGGGAAGCTGACGCGAGCACAAAACCTGAATCAGCCGCTCGGCCAGCTGCGAAACCGAATGGCTACGCCCCAGGCCGCAACCGGCGACCAGCGCGTCCGCCTTATCCAGCGCGGGCGCAAGCGCAGGCCACGCATTCCCGGCGGGAAGCGGCAGGCAGGTTGCGCAGGGCATCAAGCACTGCACCGTGTGGACGATCTCTTCCGGGCAGGCAACGGTGACCATACCCGCCCCTGATCGCAGCGCGGCGGCAGCGCAGATGCCCGCGGCGCCGGCCATGCCGAACGAACCCGTAAGCGCCAGCACGCGCCCGTAACTGCCCTTGTGCGTGTTGCGCCTGCGCGGGCAACGCCTGACGTCCTCCCGCTCCATCACGGCGAAGCCCTTCGCGTCGTCAAAGGTTTCGGGAATGCCGAGTTCGCCGACGATCACCTCTCCGCAGAGATCCGGCCCGTCGCCCAGGTACAGCCCGTCCTTTGCGCGGTGGAACGTAACGGTGACGGCTGCCTGCACCGCGACGCCGTCTTCGGGCGGATACCCGGTGCTCCCGTCCAGCCCGCTGGGGATATCCACGGCGATCACGGGAAGTTCGGTTTCGTTGAGTTCCTCCGCGATTGCCCGCGCCGCGCCCGAAAGCGCGCGGGAGAGCCCCGTGCCGACCAGCGCGTCGATCGCGCAGGCGCAATCCAATGGAATCGGCGGAATTTCACCGTCGATCCCGAGGATATCCACGCGATCGGCAAACGGCTTCAGCCGGTTTGTCTGCTCCAGGGTCTCGGTCGACAGCTTGCCCGCAAGCTGAAACACCACGCAGCGCAGGGTTTCAAACCGCGAAAGCAGCATCCGCGCCGCCGCCAGCCCGTCGCCGCCGTTGTTGCCCGTACCGGCAAGCACAAGCAGCTTCGCGCCGTGCCACAGAAACGGCATCGCGGCGTCGGCGACGTGCGCGGCAGCGTGCTCCATCAGCGCGAGGCTTGGCGTGTTCGTCTCGGCCATATAGCGCTGTTCGACGCGCTTCATCTCACGCGGGGAAATGGTATATCGCATTGTTGTTTCCTCACTCCAGCACGCACACGGCGGCGGCGACCCCCGCGTCGTGGCTGATGCTCAGGTACGAGGCTTGCGCGCCCTTCTTCGCCATAGCGGCCGCCGCTTTTTCGGACAGGGCGTAGGACGGGCATCCGCGCTCGTCGTGCGCAACCCCGATATCCGATAGCGCGACGCCGCCCGAAAGCCCGAAGCCCAAGGCTTTTAAAAACGCTTCCTTGGCGGCGTACATTCCCGCGGCGCTCTGCGCGTCATTTTTACGGTTCAGGTATTTCCGCTCTTCATCCGTATAATATCGCTTTAAAAAGCCCTCGCCTTTCTGCAGGGCTTTTTCGATGCGCTCCACCTGGCATACGTCAATCCCCAGTCCGATCACCGCATGCCTCCGATAAAGGCCGCGTTGGCAATCGCCCGGGCGGTCACCTCCGCCGCGGCGGCGCAGAGCTGAATCATATTCACGTCCGCGTTCACGCGGCCTGTTGCCAGCGCGAAAACGGTGTCGCCGTCCGCCTGGGTGTGCACGGGGCGGATGGCGCGGGCAAAGCCGTCGTGCGCGCAGGTCGCCATGCGGTTTGCCTGCGGTTTGGTCAATATGGCGTCGGTCGCTACCACCACAAGCGTCGTGTTGCCTGCCTGCGGTATCTTTAAATGCTCCGCAGCGGCCGTGGTGCCGAATAAAAGACCCTCGCTCGTCACGGGTTTCCCATCGCTCAGATGCCCGCAGGCAAGCACCTTGCCCGTATGCGGATGATACACGTCGCCGCCCGCGTTTACGCAGGCAATCGCGCCGACGGTGACGCCGTCCGGCAGGGTGATTGAGGCCGTGCCAGTGCCGCCGAACACCGGCTGCGCGCCCGGCACAAACTTTCCGATCGTCGCGCCCGTGCCCGCGCCGCAGCCGCCCTGCTGCACGGAGTTTTTCGCGTTCTTGCAGGCCTCGTAGCCCATTGCGGCGTCGGGGCGCACGCTGCCATCGCCCACCATCAGGTCAAACAGCACGGCGGCGGGCACGATCGGCACGCAGAAGGAACCGACTTCGTACCCTAAGCCCGCTTCCTCCAAAAAACGCATCACGCCGCCCGCGGCGTCCAGCCCGTACGCGCTGCCGCCCGTGAGCAGTACGGCGTTTGCCTTTTCCACAGTCGCCTCGCTGCGGGTGAGGCTCACTTCCCGGGTACCCGGGGCCGCGCCGCGCACGTCCGCGCCGATTACGGCGCCCTCGCCCCCGCAGAGCACGACGGTCACGCCAGTCAGCGCGCGGTCGTCCTGCGCCTGCCCCACGCGGATGCCGTGCACATCGGTCATCGCGCCTAGAAACAACGGTTTTGCCACTTTGCATCTCTCCTATCGTTCGCAGAGCGTGTAGTTCAATTGTGTAATGATTTCGTCAGATGTGTTTCGTTTTCCTGCCGAGCACGAGTTCCGCCGCCTCCGAAAGCGACGCGCACACGGGATATTGCGTTTCCAAAAGCCTCTTCTTGCTCATATGCCCGCGCGCGATTAAAATGCAGTCGGTTTTCAGGCTGCCGGCCACGAGCGCGTCGTGCACGGTGTCCCCGAGCAGCACGCAGTCCGCGGGGTCGATCCGTCTATTTGCGAGATACGCTTTGGCGAGGTGCGTTTTATCGGTCGCGTAGATGTGGGAAAGCCCGAGCACGTCGTAAAATCTGTCCAGAATACCCGCGTGCGCAAGCTGCAGGCGCAGGTTGTCCTCCTGGCTCGCCGAAAGAACGACCTGCGCAAAACCTGCCAGCGAAAACCGGTTCAGCGTAAGGATCGCGTCCTCAAACAGCGGCACGGCATGGCAGCCCGCCACGTACGCGTCCATCCAGGCGTTGGCGACGGCTTCGAAGTTCTCCCGCGTGACCCCCGCCCGCTCGTAATATACGCGCACGGGAAAGGTAAACTGCTCGTGATAGGCAGCCTTGTCTTGGATTTTCGGCAGTCCGAAGCGCGGAAACACTTTGTTCCGTATGTCGATGGCATACTGCACGTCGTTAAGCAGCGTGCCGTTCCAATCCCAGAGTATAACCCGCTTTAACATGAATACTAATTCCAATCTTTCATGCTATATGGATTGCGAGTATTTTGTTCGCAATCGAGGAGAAGAAACGCAGGTGTAGCCGGAAGCTACATCAAGTTTTCGCGACAATGAGTGCGGGCAAAAGACGAAGCAAGACAATAGTATTAAAGGTTGGGATTAGTATTAATACGCCTTGGCGAAATAGATGAGCTTGTCCGCCTTCCTGCCGCAGCACACGCAGGTATCGCCGACCGGCGTTTGGTCAAAGGGCATGTTGCGGCTGGTGGCGTTCGTCTCCCGCTTGATTTTTTCCTCGCATGCGGGATCGCCGCACCACATGGTCTTGGCGAAGCCCGTCTGCACAGCTTTGTCCAATTCGTTCATGGTACGCACCGCGGTGATGCGGCTGTCGCGCAGCTCTGCCGCCTGCCGGAACAGGGTATGCTGAATATCGTCCAGCAGTACGGTCAGGCTGTCCGCAAGGCCGTTCAGGGCGACGGGCGCCTTTACGCACGTGTCGCGGCGAAACGCCATCGCCTGGCCGTTTTCGATATCGCGGGGGCCGATCTCCAGGCGCACGGGCACGCCCTTGAGTTCCCAATCGTTGAACTTAAAGCCGGGGGACACGGTATCGCGGTCGTCCAGCTTCACGCGGAACCCCGCCTTGGTCAGCTGCTCAAACACCTCGCCGCATTTTTCCGTCACGCCGCCTTTGTGCGCGGCGACGGGCACGATCACGATCTGGATGGGCGCGATGCGGGGCGGCAGGCGCAATCCGCGCTCATCCCCGTGCGTCATGATGATCGCGCCGATCAGCCTGGTGGAGATGCCCCAGCTGGTCTCGTGTACGTATTCGAGCTTGCCTTCGCGGCTTAAAAACTGAATGTTGAACGCCTCGGCGAAGTTCGTGCCGAAGTTGTGCGTGGTGCCCGCCTGCAGAGCCTTGCCGTCCTGCATCATGGCCTCCATGCTGTAGGTCGCCACCGCGCCGGCGAATTTTTCCGTGTCGGTCTTGCGGCCGCATAGCACGGGAATGGCGAGCTCCTTCTCGGCCACCTCCTGATAGACGTCCAGCATCTGCAGGGTTTCCGCCTGCGCTTCGGCGGGCGTTTCGTGGATGGTGTGCCCCTCCTGCCAGAGGAACTCGGACGTGCGCAGGAACGGGCGCGTGCTCTTTTCCCAGCGGATGACGGAGCACCACTGGTTATACTTCATGGGCAAATCGCGCCAGCTGCTCACCCACTTTGAGTACATGGCGCAGAACATGGTTTCGCTGGTCGGCCGGATGGCGAGCCTTTCCTGCAGTGTTTCCTGCCCGCCCTGCGTTACCCACGCGACCTCGGGCGCGAAACCCTCCACGTGCTCGGCTTCCTTGAGCAGCAGGCTTTCGGGGATGAGCAGCGGCATATACACGTTTTGATGCCCCGTGGCCTTGAACCGCCTGTCCGCCTCCTGCTGGATTCTCTCCCAGATGGCGTAGCCGTACGGGCGGATGACCATGCAGCCGCGCACCGGCGCGTAATCCACCAGCTCCGACTGCAAAATGACGTCCGTATACCACTGGGAAAAATCCTCGCCGCGGGGCGTGATGTGCTCCACAAACTTCTGCTCTGCCTGCTTGCCCATGAAGTTTCCTCCTTAATACTAATTCCAATCTTTCATGCTATATGGATTGCGAGTATTTTGTTCGCAGTCGAGGAGAAGAAACGCAGGTGTAGCCGG
>JBDRTL010000309.1:0-4447 GCA_043824045.1 Bacillota bacterium | reverse complement strand
AGGTGAAATGTCCCTTGAGTTGAACCGCCAGCACCTTGTCCCAGGCTTCTTCCGTCATGTCGGGCACCATCATAGCCCTTATTGTGATACCCGCGTTGTTCACCAAAATGTCCAGCGGAAGCTTGTCGGCCATCGCCTGCTTCACGGCTGTGGAGACCGCCGCTTCGTCGGCCAGATCGGCGCAGATCGGCTTGACAAACACGCCGTATTTCGCCGCCGTTTCAGCGCACCACGCTTCAAACACGCCGCTTCCCGTTTTGGCGAACGCCCAAACGTTCGCGCCTTCCCGCACGAACAGTTCCGCCGTCGCCCTGCCGATGCCCCGAGACGCGCCTGTGATCAGCGCGTTTTTTCCGTTCAGCCGCATGGCCGTCCTCACTTCCGATTCAGGATTGGGTTCGCCGGTTTCTATCGCTGTTCCACCGTCACCGATTGCTTGCGGTAATATACTTCCAGCAATCTTGAAATATTATCCGCCATGTCCGACGAAAGCGTATCCGCCATAAAGGTTTTAGGCACGCTCAGAAGCGGCGTCAGCACCACGTCGGGTACGGCGGGGTCGTTTAGCAGCCGTTCGCGTTCGTCCATCGCTTCGTCGTACGCCTGCGCTTCCCCGCGCGCGATGGATACCGCCGCCTCGACGCCCGTCAGGTTTTTGGGCCCGAAGCTCCCGTCCGTCGGCCTGGCAAAGCCCAGAACGCCGAATATAAACAGGAACGCCGACAGTACCGCGATGCCGCGTTTCATCTTCTCCGAAAAGCTGAACGGACGCTCCAGCTTCTGCCGGATGTACCCAAACAGGTAGATCTCGTAGAGCAGAATCATCACGATAAAGCTGAAATAATAGGTATTCTGGATTCGGCCGCCGCCGATAAACACGCCCGAGTACATCGGCGGAACAAGCTGCGCGGAAAACAGGCCGATGCCTGTCACCAGGACAAGCAGCGGGTGCTTATAGCTTATCCGGCTGTTTTGCGCAAGTGTCCACAGCAGCGGAGACAGGCACAGCATCACAGCCAGCACCGGCAGCGTAAGATAGCTGCCAATGAGCGTTACGCCGTAGTACAGCGATTTAGTCACAGCCACGGGCGCGGAAATCCGCGTGCCCATAATCGCGGCGCGGTTTGAGTTGCCCGGTGCGGACACGCTGTACGCAAAGCACACGGCGAGGACGATCCACAGGCCGATATATACGAAGCGGAACCGGTGCTTTTTCCAAAGCGCGAACAGCACGATCAGCGCTTCAATACAGATAAGGAACAGCCCGCCGCCGTAGCTGCCGCCGCCCAGCGCGGCCATCAGCACGAGCAGCGCCGCGGACAGCCACCACGCCTTCGCCCCTCTTACGCGCCAGAGCCTAAGCATAAGCGCGAGGGAAAGCGCGATCAGCGAATAGACAAACGTATTGCCGATGCCTCCGTTAAACCAGTAGAATCCCTCGCTGATCTGCGGCAGAAGCTGGAGCATTAAAAACAGCGCAAGGCTCGTGACGATGATGATTTCATAGCTTCCCGCCCGAAACAGCAGCTTCAGCACCGTATTAAAAAAGAAGCCGAAACACAGCAAAAACGCCGTGAGCAGGATAAACGTGGTAAAAAAATACAGGCTTTCGGAGAACACGCCCGGTTGTACGTTGCTTAAAACCGTACCCAGATAGGTGCCCTGCCACGTCTGGCGCACGCTGCGCGCGCTTTCGGCCACAGTCTCTAGAAGCGCCGATACGCTTCCCGTGTCCTCCCAGGTATGGCGGACGTTGGCCGAAAAGCCGTAATCGTCGTAATGCGGATGGCTGTAAAGTGAAATCGCGTACAGGGGCAAGACGCCGGCCAGCAGCATGAGCGCGCACAGCCACGCAAACACCTTGACCCAAAGCGACGCGCCGCTTCTCCCGCTTTGCATTGTCATCCCCCTTTTCTGCGTATTATAACATAATTTCCGCCCGGCTGTCATCACTCGGGGCGCGTCTTTCCACGGCGGGCGCAGTGTGATACAATGAGCGCACCGAAGCGCAAGGGATGGATGAACGGTTGAAGACGGTATTGGGGCGCATCCGCCGCGCCGACCAGGATTTTCACATGATCGACCCGGGCGACCGCATCGCCATCGGGCTTTCCGGCGGGAAAGACAGCCTGCTGATGACGCACGGGCTGTCGCTGTACCGCAGGATCCGAAAGGATTTTACCCTGCGGGCCATCATGCTCACCATGGGGCCGGAGCCGCCCGATACTTCGGCGGTGGAAGCGTTCTGCAGGGAAGAAGATATTCCGCTTTCCGTGCGGTATACCGATTTGTACCAGATTCTATTTGAGCTGCGAAACGACCGCAGCCCCTGCCCCCTGTGCGCAAAAATGCGCCGCGCGATGCTGTGCGGCATGAGCAGGGAACTCGGCTGCAACAAGCTGGCGCTGGCGCACCATCGCGAGGACGCGCTGGAAACGCTGCTGATGAGCCTGATCTACGAAGGGCGCATCCACACCTTTCACCCGAAAACCCACATGAGCCGCAGCGATATCACCGTCATCCGCCCGATGGTGTACATGCCGGAAAAAGAAGTGATCCATATGCAAAAGAAGCTCGGGCTTCCCGTGCAGCACAATGCGTGTCCGGCGAACGGAAACACGAAGCGGCAGGAGATGAAGGAGCTTCTTTCGGAGCTTACCAGACGGTACCCGCATCTGGAAGAAACGATGCTCTCGGCGCTGAAAAACGACGACCAATACAGCCTTTGGGAGAAAACCGGCCCGCACGGATCAGTTTAACTGTCTGGGCGTTACGCCGGTATAGACCTTTGTTGCGCGCGCGCCGTAGGTGCTGCGCGTGATTTTTTCACGGGCGATCTGCACGCCATTTTGCAGCGTGACAAGATAGGTATCCACCACATACCCCACCGCGGCCTCGCTGACGATTTTGTATTCGTCGATGTAGGTCACATATAATGCTTCTTTGTCTTCAATATACTCCGGCTCGGCGGGCGGCTGCAGCACCTGTACGATTTCCGTTTCCAGGTTGTAGCTGATGTCCCCCAGGTCCATGCCGTAGATGCGCACCTCGCACAGCAGGCGCTTGCGGTTGGCGGGATCTGTCAGCACCTGCGCCGCAATAAAGATCTGCCCGCCGGAATCGTTGCGAAACGACATGTCCTTTTCCGCGCCGACGGTGTCGGTCACGGTCGCGTCCATCCCGAGATCCGTATAGCTGACCTTCATGGCGTGCGAGGTGTGATCCAAAAGGTCCATGCCCGCCTTCATCGCCGCGAGATAGACCGTGGAACTGGCCTGGCAAACGCCGCCGCCGATGCCAAACACCAGATCTCCGTAGTTATACTCGTATGCGCGGTAAAAGCCGTTGGCCTGCGTGCGCCTGCCCACGACCCCGTTGAAGGAGAACTTCGCGCCGTTGTTGAGCACATAGCCGTTGATTTTGGAAAACGCGATGCGGATGTTTTCGTTGCGCTCGTCCGGCGAGGTCGTGTCGACCGGCGTGACTGCCCTTGCGCGCAGGGCGTAATACTGATCCAGGTCTGCCACGGTGATTTCGGGCGATAAGGTTTCCGGCGCCAGCAGGATCTCGCCGGACTCGAACGTGCTGATCATTTCCAGAATGCGTTCCTTAATCGGCGCAATATTGAGCCTTCTGCCGACGACTTCCTGCTGAAAGGTGAAAGGCTCGGTGGTGCTGTCCGGGTTGAAGGTTAAAAGCTGCGCGTCCTGCGGTGCGATATACGCCTTGCTTTCCAGCTTGGACAGAATGCCGTCGATCTTCGTTGTGTCCGCGTCGTACTCGACGCTTGAAAAGCCGTAGGGATTGTCGCGCGTACTCAGGATGACCTGCTGCAGCTCAAAAATCGTTTTACGGTTTGCGGTGCTCGTTTCATGCCCGACGGCCCATGCCGCTTCCAGCGCTTCGGCGGGATCGCGGCTGATGCCCAGCGTTTCCGCCGTAATGTCCCCATAGCTTCCGTTGGAGCTTTTCAGCCGCACGTACCAGGACCCAAGCTTTAAGACAATCTGATCGCGAACGGCGGCGTTGCCTTCTTCCCAGGTCATGCCGCCCAGATCGATGCCGTCCACCGTAATCCCGTCTAAAAACACCGACGTATACGCCTTTACATCCAGATAGGCCTTGCCCACGTAGATGCCGGCACCGACCGCGGCAACCAAAATAAGCACGAGCAGCAGCTTCAATATCTGCCATGCAAACCCGCGCCTTTTCTTTTTCTTCGGCTGGAAGCCTCCGTTTTGGAAATCGCCGGATCGCCCGCCCTGCGGCGGAACCTGGCCGTATTGATTTCCCAAAACCTGGCGGTCGTGCGGCGGTTGGTTGTTTTGGTAATACATCAATGTTCTCCTTTGGTATGGGATGCAGCGGACGCATCAATCGCCGCCCGGAGGGCGTCCAGATCCTGTTCCCATGTATGCCAGCCCGAAGGATATTCGCCGATTTGGGT
>JBDRTL010000308.1:0-12780 GCA_043824045.1 Bacillota bacterium | reverse complement strand
CAGACAGCGATCTGCGAGAGTGCGTCCATAATGCGATGAAACCGCATCCGCCGCCGCATCGGGAGGACTTCCATCCGCCAAAGCGCTCCAAAACACCCAAAGCGCAGACCAGTATAGCCGCGGCCCCTCGTGCGAGTGCGGGGAATCCAAATATGTCAGCATTTCCTCAGCGGCAAGCGTATAGCGCCCGGCTGTGGCAAACAGATACGGAAACAATATGCCCTCCGGCACGCCCACGCCGGGCATCGGACGGTTCATCAGCCAGGCCAGCGGATCCCGGGCAATCGGCATCAGCGCAGTCCGCGCCTCGCAAACTGCTGAAGCTAGCGCTTCCAGCTTCTCTTTGGATGCCGTCGGCAGGGAATACACGATGGTCCGATGGCTGCGCAGACGCATCCAGCGGACATAATCGTCCCGGGTAAGCGTAAAGTTGAGAAACGCTTCCGACGCGCCGGGCATATACAGCTTGTACGCGGGAAAGCCCAAGAGAGAACAGTCGCGGGCAAACAATATGCCGCCGCGCTTCGCCGCGAATTTCACAAAATAGGAAAGGGCCTGCCCGTCGTTTTCAAACTCCGTCTCGCCAAACCCCGTAAACGGATAAGAGGGTTCGCCGTCGAACACAGCGTCCGGCCACGCGCCGCTGCTAGTCGCAAGCGTTGCCGCGTACGCCGTAAATAATTGTTTTTGATCGGATGGATCCAGTGCGCCCGGCGTTTGAAACCGCTGATCCGCAGCTGCGCGCGAACCCTGGAAAATTTCGGTTAAGCAGCGCTCCAGCGCGGTCACCGGGGAGGCCGACGCGCCAAGCCGAAGGGTGCGGCGGCCATCTGGAAGGGTTAGCACAAGGCCGATTACCGGAAACCCTTTCCCTAACGAACAATCACGAACGGAGAAACGGCAGTCCAGCTTCTGCAGGCGGTTGAGTACTTCCGTTCTTTCAAAATACTCTTTAGGAATTTCCGGCGGCGTCACCTGAAACTGGTACAGTTTGCGGGTGGCATAGCGTTCAAAGATTTCCATCAGACCCTGCAGCATCGCCTCCTGCGGCGTATTTCCAGCGCACATGCCCGTGGTGCCGCATAAATCACGAATCATAGCGTCCGGCAGCAACACCGAAGTACTGTCTTTTCGATTTTGAAATGGAACGCATCGGATGAAACCGCCGAAAGCGGCCCGCAGAAACGAAACCAGTTCCCGCCTGCTTTTTACGCCCATGCCAAACAAAAACGCATCGGGGCATTGCTCTGAAAACGCCTCGACGGGTATATCCCGCATGTCCGGCGGGCCGGTAACCTCCGGCAGCAGCGCAGAGCACGAAAGCCTCTCCATCAGCTCGCCGTATGCGCTCGCCAGCGCCCATCGGGGCGACATGCCTTTCCCGTTGACCGAAAAACCCGCCCCCAGGAAAGGCGGGTCGCCCAGTGCAACGCTGCAGCTGTATGCCGCTCCTGTGTCTGCGGGCGGATAAAACGTCTCCACGGTGAAAATATCCCGTTCCGAAAAAATCGCGCGTATCCGCCGGATGGTATCCAGCGGAGGGACGGCCTTATGCGTCGCAGGCGCGGACAACGGTTCGATCATGCTTTCACCGGAATCTCTTCCTGCTTCATGACGCGGTACAGCCGCTTCCAATACCCTTTTTTGAAAAACACGCAGCTCATCCGGTCCGCGCCTAAAAAGTCGTCCGTCATCGCAAACGCCATCCCGCGGCAGCCGCCCAGGCAGTAGCGAACGTACTCGCACGCGCGGCATTCCTCGTTGGCGCCCGTCAGCGCGCACACGGGCTTATTGACGTATTCCAGGTATAAGCCCTGGCGCAGAAGGGTCGCAAGATCGTCTTTAAGCACGTTGCCAAGGCTTATTCCCGATACGCCGAACTTCCCGGAAAGCTGACTGCACGGCGATATCTCGCCGTCGTAGCCGATAAACAGCTCATGCCGCGTATCGCTGCACAAGGGCGATTCCGGCACGCATTCCCCCGTAGGGCAGCGGACAGGCAGGCAATGGAAGAATCCGGTCGCGGGCTCGTAACGCACAAAGCTCCATATGATCAGATTCATCATCAGCCCGGACCCAACATACCACTGCAGGAAATCCAGCGCCGCGTCATAATACGCCTCAAAGGAGAGGGCATGGCCTTCCATGCGTTCGATCCAGCGGGGCGCTTCCCCCGTGCGCATGATGCGAAGCTGATCGACACCCATCTCCGCCATCAGTTCGGCGGTTGCGCGCATGGACGATAAATTCCCGGTGTGCACGCACATCTGCGCCAACACCCTGAAGCCTGCCTTCTTAATCCGCCGGATCGCGTCAAGCGCCACTTCTTCCGCGCCGGGAACGCCCCGCATCCAGTCGTGGTGGCCGACCCCGTCATAGCTGATCCGCATCAGCGGGTCCAGCCCAAGCTCATGCATGAGGGCAAGCAATTCGTCGTGGATGAGGCTGCCGTTCGCCGTGATGTTTTCCAGCACCAGGCCGCGCTTGGCAATCGCACGAAAAACAAGATCCAGGTCTTTGCGGACAAACGGCTCTCCGCCGGTGATGCTGACGCGGGTAATGCCTGCGGCGACGCAGTCGTCCAGCATTTTTTCCAGTTGTTTCAATGAAAACTCGCTTCGGGTAGCGACCGCATCCTTGGCCATAAAGCAATGCCGGCAATTGTAATTGCAAAAACCGGTGATCGCAATATTGACCGAATCAAACTGGTTCACATCGTACCGGACGAGGCGCTGGTTTTCCGGGAGCGGGGAAGGGGTTTCACAGCGTTCAATCCAGTCTTTTTTCTCATAGGAGCCGAGCTTTGGGCTGCCCGGCATCGGCACCATACCGTTGCAGCATTGCAGCAGGCCGAAATCCTCTTCGGTGATTTCGATTATTTTTCCTTCGGGCCTGCGCAGCAGGGCGTATGGCTTATCCTGCCAGCTTCGAAGGCTATACGCTTGACTCAGTTTCCAATACATAGGCACAGTCCCCCTATATTCATTGTTGTACCGGCCATCATTTTGTGGTATTATTTCTGCATAACATCGACGAATCCTGCATCTCACCTGATCTGTAACTTTTATACGCCGGCAAACGTATAAAAAATAACAATTAAAAGTGGAGGCGGTATCATGAGCAAGGCGCAATTCGACGCATTCTACAAAAAAGTCGGGGAAGACGAAAAGCTGAAAAAGAAACTGATGGAACTGCGCGGCCCGAGCAAAACGGTTTATCCGAAAATTGTCCAAACCGCGAAAGCCGAAGGCTACGACGTCACTCTTGCCGACTTCAAAGACGCGTTTTCCAAGGAAAGCGGCAAACTGGATGATGCGGCGCTTGCCCAGGTCGCGGGCGGATGCAACACCAACTCCTGCGCAAAAGTATGCGGCGAAAACTGCAGCGACAATCTGGGAACGTATGTCGGGCAACAGTAATTCATGAACACGTTGTTTGCACAAAAGGCAAAAGACCAAGCGGCGCGCCCGATTGCGATTGGCGCGCTGTTTGGCACTCATGGCGAAAATGCGGAGAATGCCGCTTATGTTTTGTCTATGTGCGACGGCAATCACGATTTTTTCAGCCGCGCTTTTTTGCCTTGTCACAGGACAGCCTTGCGGGAACTGATACGTGCGGGACTGGCCTATCGCTGCCCGAAAGGGTTTACGGGGGACGCGCCGGTGATTCAGGGCGCGCATTGGTCCGTCACCGGCAGGTGCAACCTCAAATGCCGCCACTGCTACATGAATGCGCCGCAGGGACAGGGCGAATTGCCCCTGCCCGCGATGGCGCGCATTGCCCGGGCGCTGTGCGAAGGCGGAGCCACCAGTGTCAAGCTCACGGGCGGCGAGCCTTTCATGCGCAAGGATTTCTTTGATCTGATCGATCTGATCACGTCCAACGGGATATCCGTCATCAATATTTACACCAACGCGACGCTCATCAACGAGCGTATCCTTGCGCAGATTGAACAGGCGGGCATCCATCCGGCCTTTTTCGTAAGTTTTGACGGCGTCGGCGCGCACGAAGCCATGCGCAACGTGCCCGGCGCGGAGGAAAATACGCTGCGCGGCATACGCATGCTGCAGGAAGCCGGGCATACGGTGATCGTAGCCACCAGCGTAGATGAAACCGTATTGCCGACGCTTGAAAAAACCTACGAACGCATGCGGGAACTCGGCGTGCACTCCTGGGGCATGGCGCGCCCTTTGGCGGCAGGCTGCGCAAAGAATATGAACCGAATCAGCGACGAACGCCTTGCGCAGGCGTTTGAAACGATTCTGCTGCGCTGGAAGCGCGACGGAGAACCCTTCACGCTTGGCCTGGACGCTTTTTATTCCAAAGTGGTCACGGACGATATGCGCCGCACAATACGGCCGTTTGCCGATATACGGTATGCCTGTGAGGGGTGCCGGATCTATCCGCACATTACGCACAAAGGCGTTTTAATGCCCTGCGCCTGCTATGCGGACAGCGAATACGGCGCATTGTTCGCAAATCTATCGCAGGTCGGCTGGCGCGAAGCGTGGAACAATCCGACGCTGCGAAATACCATGGACGTAACAGTCGAAGAGGTTCTGGAGGCGAATCCCGAATGCCGCTCGTGCGTTCATCTTCCGAAGTGCCGCACGGGCTGCCGCGTCAGCGCGCTGCTGTGCGGCAACGGGCTGACGGGACTGGATCCCCTGTCCTGCAGCGTCTACCACAGCGGGGTTCGGGAACGGTTGGCGTTCCTTGGAGGGCAGGCATGATGAAGCCGCACTACCTCATTCTCGGCAAGGACTGGCAGCTGCGCGGTTACCGGCACGACCTGAATTTGCTCTACAACTGGCGTACAATCAAGCAGTACTATCTCAACGACATGCAGCTCGCCGCCGCCATGATGTGCGACGGGCAGTCCGATTTTTCCGCGCCTGCCATTCCGCCCGAAGCGCATCGGTTTGCGCTGCGCCTCCAGAAAGACGGCGCGGCGGAAGCCTGTGAAGCGGGGCAAACGCTCAACCCCGTGCAACGGTATCGGCAGGTTCCCAATTCGTATATTGAAAGCTTGCTTTTGTCCGTCACCAACCGGTGCAATTTCCGCTGCAGGCATTGCTATATGGAAGCGCCGCAGGGCCGTTACGGCGAGCTGAGCACGCAAGCGCTTTTTCAGCTGCTGGACCAGCTGGTGGAAGCCGGGGTTCCCAACATCGCGCTGACCGGCGGCGAACCGTTTATCCGGCCGGAGCTTCCCGCGTTTTTACGCGGGCTGCGCGACCGGCGAATCGGATTCAGCGAGATATTCACAAACGCTTCGCTGCTCACCGACGCGGTTCTGGATGACATCGAAGACGCCGGTTTTCGCCCGCATTTCAAAGTCAGCTTTGACTGCGTGGGAAATCACGACTACATGCGCGGCGTGCCCGGCGCCGAGGAAAAAACGCTTTGCGGCATACGCCTGCTGCGCAAGAGAGGGTTTTCCGTCACCGTGATCACATCCATCGATAAAGTGGTGGTTCAGGGGCTGAACGACACCCTGAACCTGCTAAAGGAGCTCGGAGTCAGCAACTGGTGGATGGCGCCGCCCATGGAAATCGGCGCCTGGCGGGGTTCGGATTCAAACGTCAATCCCAACGAGCTGATCCCGGCGCTCAAATCGCTGCTGAAGAGCTGGTATGCCGCCGGCCGCCCGTTCGATATGCTGCTGTGGCGGCTGGGCCAATACAGCAGCAAGGGATACGCGTTCCAGGGCCCGAGAACGCGCTATGTGGACGACAGCTACAACTGCCTGATCACGCATAAACTGCCCTTTATTACGCCCGACGGGGTGCTGCTGCCCTGCGGCAGTTTCACCGGCAGCGCGATCGCGCAGACATTTCCCAATCTCACGCAGACCCCGCTTGCGCAAGCGTGGGAAGACCCCAAACTGCGGTCGATCTGCGATATGAGAAAAAGCGAGGTCCTGGCCTGCAATCCCGCCTGCAGGAGTTGCGAGCATTTTGTCCGCTGCGGCTCGGGATGCCGCGTATCGGCGATGCTTTCGCGCGGGAACCTCATGCTCAGCGATTCCGTCTGCTGTAAACTGCACAGAGGCGGGTATCTTAAGGATTTTCAAGCATTTGCCAAAAGCCTTGACGAGGAGTATCGGTAATGCCTCTTTACGCGGTTGCAACTAAACGATATATGCCGCGCTGCTGGCAGGATGCCGCGGGCCTCGCGGACCGTCAGTTTTTCACCATCCATAAGCTGCCGGAGGCGGCAAGGCCTGTTTTGATGAGCCTCGACGGCGCCTCCGATTTTGAAAGCTTCGCGTTCACGCCCGGTCAGCGTAAAATGCTGCGGATGCTGATCGACAAAGGATATGCGGAAGTCTGCTCACTAAATGCGCCCTGCTCGCCGTTTCAGCGGCCTCGCAGTGCGCAGGTGCGCTGCCTTCAGGAGGTGCATTGGGCGATCACGGGTCGATGCAACCTGCAGTGCCGCCACTGCTTTATGGAATCGCCTTCCGGCAGGTATGCCGAGCCCGCATGGAATGAGCTCAGGCAAATGGTGGAACAATTCGTCAGCGCCAATATCCCCTTTGTGTCCCTGACCGGCGGAGAGCCGCTCCTCCACCCCGCGTTCGGCCGGCTGGTCACCCTGCTGAGCCAAAACGGCATCGCCATCAACCAGATCGCCACAAACGGCGTGGCGCTGGACGACGCCTGTTTGGCAATGCTCCTGGACGCAGGCCAGAAACCCATGTTTCAAATCAGCTTTGACGGCGTCGGCCGGCACGATCAAATGCGGGGGGTACCGGGCACGGAGGCTGCCGCGCTGGACGCGATCGGGCGCTGTGCCGCCTTGGGCTGTTTCACGGCGGTGACGTCCGTCTTCAGCCGCGAGAATATCGATGCGCTGACGGAGACGTATGAATGGCTGCGGGACATGGGAATCTCCATGTGGATGATCAGCCGCGCGCAAACGGCGGGGCTGTGGCAGGGAGGAGCCGCGGCGCTGTCAACCGGCGAGATGGGGCAGGCGCTTTACTCCCTGCAGCGCAGGTGGCTGCAGGACGGGAAGCCGCTGCATATTCTGATGGGGAACTTTTTTGACGCAAGGCCCGATTCGGCGCCGCTGCGGCATCCGATACCGCCCTATCATCCGCAATCGCCGGAATGCCCGGAAACGATGGATCGCGTTTTCCTTCTGCCCGACGGCAAGCTTCTGCCCTGCCCCGGTTTCACAGGCACGACGATTGCCGGGGAAATGCCCGGCCTATGGGACATGACGCTTGGGGAAGCGGTTACGGATTCGGCGCTTTCCCGTTTTTGCGGGGACGAAAAGGCGCTGCGCCTGTCCCGAAACCCGCAGTGCCAAACCTGTGATTATTTCACCGAGTGCGGGATGGGATGCCGCGCGTACGCGCTGACCGAAGGCGGATCGGCAACCGGCGCGGACCCCTGGACCTGCGAGCTTTACCAAAACGGCTGGAAAAAGCACTTCGCACAGGCGGAACGGGAATTTACACAAAGGGAGTGTTGAGCATGCGCGAGCTTCGCCGCGAAAAGGAATACAAGGCGTCGGCGCCGCAGGACACGATCCATCGTATTCGCGGAATACTGAAGGATTGTGATCTGTTCACGCTGGAGAAGCACTACCGTTTTCTCACCACCGGCGTCGCCGGCTGCCGGGTATGGCTTGGCGACGAGGACGTGGAAGGCATCAACGCCGGCACCAACGGCAAGGGGTTGACCGCGCGGTACGCGGCGGCAAGCGGATACGGCGAGCTGATGGAGCGTCTGGAAAACGGAGCGCTGTTTCCCGTACGGCAAAGACGGTTTGCGCTTTCAAACAACGGCACGGAAGCGCCCGAGGATTTTCGCGGGCGTCTTCAGTCCGGCGGCGCCGATTTGCTCTACCAGTTTGCGCCCGACGAGCGCTGGCTGACCGCCGCGCAGTGCGCGGAGGCATGCGGGGATATCGTCGCCGCGATGTTTGGCATTGCGCTAAGGGATGTTCCCGAGCTGCTTTCACGGGCCATGGAAGGCGAGCGCATGCCCTGCGTACCGTTTTACGCGGCAAACGAGGGCAAAACGAGGCTGATGCCCATGGAGCTGATGTGGCGTACCTGCGGCACCAACGGCATGTGCGCCGGCAACGAACCGCGGGAAGCGCTCATTCAGGGTATCTCCGAACTGTTGGAACGTTACGCGATCCGGCTTTTATATGAAGAAAATACGCCACCGCCCGTCGTGCCGCCCGAAGCGTTCGCGGACACTGAAATTCTTAAACGCCTGGAGGCCATGCGCGCTGAGGGCATGCGGTATGAAATCCGGGATTGCTCCATGAAGCGCGGCCTTCCCGTGATCGGTCTGCGGCTTATTCGGCCGGACGGAACGCAGTCCTTTCATCTTGGCGCGGATCCTTCCCCGATCACCGCGCTGGAGCGCTGCCTGACCGAATTGTTCCAGGGCGGGACGGATGACATTGCGTTGCGCTACCATGCGCATGGAATCGGGGCAAAGCCCGCGGCCGATGCGGCGCAGGCGGAAAAGGCGCTTTATTACGGCGATTTGATCGAAAACATTGCCAGCGGCTCCGGCGCGTGGCCCGACAGCGTGTTTGCGGAAGGCGAACCGTTTGCCGGGTTCGATCATCCCGTTACAAAATCGGATCGGGACGATCTGCGGTTCCTGACCGGGCTTGTGCGGCATATGGGGTTTTCATTGTATATCCGCGATAATTCCTCTCTCGGCTTTCCGGCCTATACCGTTTATATTCCCGGCGTCAGCGAATTTGATTTCCTGTATGACGCGCCGCGGTTTCACGATCTGGCCGCCTGTACGGAGCTTGCGCGCCGGCAAAAGACGTTGCTTAATTTGCCAAACGCGGACGACGACGCCATCCGGGGCCTCGCAGAAACGCTGAAAGACCTGGAGCGGTTTGCCATCACCATAGAACTAAAACCGCAAAAATGGTTTCTCTCCAATACCGAATTGCCGCCGCTGGCGCGCAACCGGCACGGCTTTTTGGCGATGGTTTACGGGCATGCGGGGCTATATGCCGATGCGGCGGAGCATATGGAGCAATTCCTCGCGTCGGAGGATTCGGCGGACGCCCCCAGGCGCCTCTGCAAGGCGATGCGCGACGGATGGCTTGCCCGGTCGCAAGGCCATTCCGAACCGGAAACGCTTTATAAACTGACGGCGGCGTACGGAGAAGCACTTGCGCAAAAAGCGCTGCGGTACGACTTCCGCGAGGAGCGTTTCCCCGCCTGCTTTGACTGCGAACGCTGCCCCGCGCAAATCCATTGCCGCTTTGAAGCGCTGTGCCGCCGACATCGCGTCGCACAGGTGCAGATGGCGTCGCACGCCATTGACCAGCAGGCGCTGTGCGCGCTGTTTCCAAAAAGCCATGCATAAGCAGGACGAGGCCATCCTGCGGAGTTTAGGATACGATCCGCGGCAATGCGCAAAACTCAGCAGCGATCAGGCGGAACGCAATGCCGTGTATGCGTCGGGAAATGAAATCATCAAGCTGTACGGCGTCAACCGTAGCGTAAAAATTATTCAAAGTACGCCAAACAACCGTGCGCTGCTACGCGCGCAAGCCGAACAGAAATTCTCTGCGCTGGCGCTGGAACACGGCGTCTATGCGCCACAAACGCTGCGCCTCGGCGTGGTTTCCGGCGTCCCCTACACCGTCAGCGAACGCATGCGGGGAACCATGCCTGCGCAGGCCGATCTGCGCAACATCGGCGTCTGGCGCGAAGCGGGGGAATTGCTGGGCAAATTCCATGCGCCGGCGCTGGGAGACGGCCGGAAATGGATGGAAAATTGGCTTCGGTATTGCCATACATACAACGAGGCCGTGCTAAAAGACAACGCCGATCAAGCGCTTCAGCGTGCCCTTCGCCCGGCAATGGCCTGGTATGATTTAAACATTCGGCCATCCGACTATACTTTGATCCCCTTCGGCGCCTGTCACAACGACTTTGCGCCGCGCAACGTGATATGCGAAAACGGCCATGCCATCGGGCTGATCGATTTTGAATTATCGCATGAGGGAAATGTGGAGCTCGACCTTGCGGACCTGTATGCGCGGGCGTTTGGCACATGGCCAAAAGAAACCGGCGCCTTTTTCGATGGATACCGTCAAAGCGCGTTGCTGGCCCCCGGTTTCATGGAGCGGCTGCCGCTGTATCTCATCGGAAGGTCGCTTCTCGCCTCGCCCGGGTGGCTGATCCGGTTTTTCACCGAGCGCGGCATTCTGTCCGCCGATCCGGGCTAAACGCCGGGCGTAAGCGCGCGCATCAGCCGGTATTTGCGCAGATTGTCCTCCGCGATCTCGTCGGCGCTGCGTCCGCCGGGCTCGTAATAGCGCACCGGATCGATGCGCATGGGTACGTGATCCATTCCGTCCGGGTGCAGGAACGCCATAAACTGCTCCAGTTCGCGCCCGGCTTTTTTATAGTAGGCGTCGGGCAAATAGTCAAGCGCGATCCCAAAGCTCTCCGGATGCTTCCCAAAACGCGAAAACGGGAGCACAAAATAGCGGTTAACGTTGAGATGCGATACCAGGCCGTCTTTGACCAGGTAAGCGATGAAATCATAGGATTCCTGAAATTCCGGCCAGCCTTCGCTCGGCATGCCTACGATGACTTCCAACTCGGTATCGATCCCCGCCTGGCGGCAGTATAGCAGCCCGGCTCTGACCTGCGCCAAATCCAACTGCTTATCGATGAACCTGAGCACCGCGGGGCTTGCGCTGTCCAGCCCGAACACCAGCTTGCGGCAGCCGGCGTCGTACAGCCGCGGCGCATCCTCCTGTTTCAGCCCGTTGAAGCGCCCGCAGTCGCTGAAGTAAATCTCCAAATTTTCCCGTTTGGCGATGTCGCAGAACTCGCGGGCAAAACGCATGGACAGGTTAAACGCGTTGTTGAAAAACCGGACATACGGCGTCTGATATTTCTCGCTGAGTATTTTCAGGTTGCGCACGGCGTCTTCTGGAGCCATCGAGCAAAACGGCGTCCAGTCCGTTCTGCTTTGCACGCAAAACGTGCAGCGAAACACACAGCCGCTGTTAAAGTAGAAGGGCAGCACCAGGTTTTTCTGCTGTACCAGCGGGATGCGCTTCGCATTATTGGCGCTGATCGCCTGGGAGCGTACCATCGTCACGTGAAACAGCTGCTCCATCGCTTCCAGGTGATCCTGTTGGGGATCTCCGGTGCGCCGGAAGGTAGTCATATACGGTTCCAGGCGGAGCCCGTCGAAATCCGGGCATACGAACGACGGCGCGGATACCGCGCTGCGCACCGCCTGCCCTTTTACCCATTGCACCGCCCCGGGAAGGGTCTCCGCCTCCGCGCCCTCTAAAAACAGCGGCAGGCTTTGATCCCCCGGGCCAACCAGCAGCGTGACCCCCATACGGACGGCCGCTTCAATCAGCGGCCGGTACATCCACGCAAACTGCATCACATGATCCGTATTGGAGCCACCGACGGCGACGCGCTTGCCGTAGCGCGCCATGATACGCGCGGCAAGCAGCAGCCCCGTGTGCATTTCGAATATGGAGTTGTTGGCGCCCCACGACACGCCCGCCGCATCGCAGTCCGCCACATCCGTCGTATCCAGCAGCGCGTCAATCCGCATTTGCAGCGGCCCTTCGCCGCCGTTCAGCAGGCTGTGCAAAACGGCGTCCGCATCGTAAACCGCTTTCCAGCCCTCAGGATCCGCGTCGTTTTCGAGGACCGGGCTCATGTCGAAGGACGATACGCGGCGCCCGGCGGCCCGCAAAGCGCCTTGCAATACGCCCAGGGCCAGCGGCAGGGGCCGCGCCTGGATATAGTTGCTTTTGTACAGCGCGTATTCCTCGGGAGCCAGTATAAGCGTCAGTTTTTTACCCATCGTCATCTCCTATACGCCCGCTTTCGGCCTGTATGTTCCGCAAAGCAAAACGGCAGCCTTGCGTATGCCCGCCATCCAGGGAAATGAGGCCGCCACAACGGTGCGCCCGCAGCGCATTCAGGAATGCGCGCATTTTCGGTGCGCATTGAAAGCGTCCGCCGTATCGAAAACCATACCGCACAAAGGGCAGGTTACGGCGCTCGTTTCCCCTTTGGCGCCGGCAAGCGTGCCCAACGCTTCATCGGATATAACGGAACACTCCGCATCGGCCGAACCGCTGCGTTTGTTTGTTTCTTCGATCAACTGATGTAAACGGGCATTCCGTTCGAACCGCTGAAATTCGAATAAACTCGCGATTACCTTCGCATGAGGCGACCTATGCAAACCAAACACCCAACTTCCATTTACTCATCGTTCAGTACGCGGAGGAAATTTCCCCTGTTCAATATTTTGCAGCATTTCACGCAGTTTTTTTGACGTCCGGCAGCTGATGACCCGAACGTTTGCGCTGCTCAGGTGTAGAATATCCGCTATCTTCGCGTACGGATACCCGTGATAGAAATGCAGGATGATGATATCGCGTTCACGCTGCGTGCACTGCAAAAGAGCCTCGGTCAGCAGCGGCAAATCCCAATCCATCAGGTCGGCGGTGCCCGTATCCGCCGGCAATCGGCTTAGGTTTGCGGCAGCTTTCGTATGGCTGCGAAAATAGTCGTTCACCACGTTGCGGGTAATCGAATAGATCCAGGTCGAGTAAGAAGCCCTATGGCTGTCGTATTGACCGATGTTGGCCATCACTTTCACGAACACGTCGTTGCGAAGATCTTCGGCGTCGGCATAATGGTGCACTCTGCCCAGAATGTAGCAAAATACCTTGTCCCCGTACTGCGTAAACAGGTCGCTCATGACTTCAGACTGCATCAGATTTCCT
>JBDRTL010000307.1:0-3851 GCA_043824045.1 Bacillota bacterium | reverse complement strand
GGAGCTCACAGCTGACGCACTCCACATATACTTGTATGAAAAGAGGAAATAATCTGTGAACCCCTATTTCTCGGTTTCGAATGAAGTCAAAAAAGCCGTTCGTGATCACCGGCCCGTCGTCGCGCTGGAATCGACGATTATTTCCCACGGTATGCCCTATCCGCAGAATGTGGATACGGCGCTTCGGGTTGAGCGGGAAATACGAGCCCATGGCGCGGTGCCAGCGACCATCGCGATTATAGATGGTGTTCTGACCGTGGGAATCAGCCACGAGCAGATTGAATTTCTCGGTCAGAAAGGCACGGAAATCATCAAAGCCAGCCGCAGGGACTTGCCCGTGCTTTTGGCAAAGAAACGCAGCGGAGCGACGACCGTCGCGGCAACCATGATCGCCGCCGAAATGGCGGGCGTAGCCGTGTTTGCGACGGGCGGTATCGGGGGCGTGCACCGTAGGGCGGAAACCACCATGGATATCTCCGCGGACCTGGAGGAGCTTTCGCGGACCGATGTTGCGGTAGTCTGCGCGGGCCCGAAATCCATACTTGATATCGGACTGACGCTGGAATATCTGGAAACGAAGGGCGTTCCCGTGCTCGGCTATCAAACGGACGAGCTTCCGGCGTTCTACTGCAGGAAGAGCGGGTATACCGTGGATGCCCGCATGGATACCCCGCTGGACGTCGCGCGCTGTATGCAGGCAAAATTTACCTGCGGTCTGCGCGGCGGGCTGATCATCGCCAATCCCATTCCGCAGGAATACGCGATGCCGGAAGAGTTGATGAGCGATTGCATCCAAACCGCGCTTTTAATGGCGGAGGGAAAGGGAGTTCGGGGCAAGGAAATCACGCCGTTCCTTCTGGAAACCGTAAAGGAACTCACGCACGGAGAGTCGCTGAAAGCCAATATCAAACTGGTGCTCAACAATGCGGCGCTCGCCGCTGAAATCGCGAAGGAATATTGCATGCTCAGCGCCCGCTGAGATAAATCCGTTTCAATTCCCCGGTCTCCGTGCCGTCCTCATTGTAGACGATCAGCGGCGGCAGCCAGTGCAGCATCGGCCTGGCGTTTTTGACGCCCTCCGCAAGCAGCAGATACGGCGCTTTGCTTGCCTTTGCGCACACCATACGCAGCCTTTTTGGCTCCAAATGGTTTTGGCGCATACAATCGAACAGCTCCAGCATTCGATGGGACGGAAACGTCATGTATAGCCGTCCCTGGTTTTTAAGAATCGACGCGGCGGCTGACAAAATATCTGTGATTTTACAATCCGTTTCATGCCGGGACAACCGCTTGGTTTCACTGACGTTTGGAATGACGTTGTCCTTCTTGCCATATGGCGGATTGCACACCACTACGTGCGCGCTCGCCTTGCCGAGGATATGGTCGGCGTTTCGCAAATCTTTGCAGTGTATGGTAATTCTCTCGCTCAATTGATTGTATTGCACGCTGCGGCTTGCCATCTCCGCAACGTCATTCTGCCATTCAAACGCGTGGAAAGCGGCGGTCTTCTCATTTTGGCTGAGCAGGAGCGGAAGTACTGCGGAACCCGTGCCTAAATCCACTACGGTTTCCCGGGGTTTGACCCGCGCAAAGTGCGCAAGCAAAACCGAGTCCATCCCGAAGCGGAAACCCGTTTTCTTTTGTAGAATCCTCAGGCCGTTATTTTGCAGATCGTCCCATCGCTCATCCGCATGTTCCATATCCTTATTCTTCAAAGAAAGACAACCCATCTCTCATGCAATATCCCAGCTGATCCATATAGATGACTTCGCACCATGTATCGCCCACTCTGACAATCTCCACTTCGCTGTTTTCGATCATATCCTGCAAAATCTCGCTGTCTTCCAAACACGCTTCATACAGCGCAAGCGTGGCGGAACCCGCGGGCGGACGCACGTACACGATGATTTCTCTCGAAGGTTCGTGCAGCGTCGGGTCCATCGTAACATCGTCACCAGTGTCCGTTTCGCCCGAATCCCCCGTGTCCGGCGTTGCGGTAGGCTCCGGACTGGCGGTCGGCTGCGCTGTGGTTAAATATTCGCTCATCACATAGCCGACGGCGCTTTCGTAGCGCGCCTGACACCATGTTTGCGCAATATCCGAGAGCACATCGACCTGCGCGTACTGCGGGATGAGCGCGAGGACCGCCGCGCCGGACGAAGCCGTCTCCCGCAGGTTCAAAGAGCCGGAAGCCGTGTTCACCCAAGCCGTCAGTGAATACGCTGTGCCCGTCGGCGCAGGTGTCGGCGTTGCCGTCGGCGGCGGAGTTGCGCTCACGGAGAGGTACTTCGTCTGCACATAGCCCTGGAACGCACCGTAGGAGACCTTGCACCAGCCGCTCGTCTGCGAAAGGATCGGCACCGTAGCGCCGTTGGGGATCGTCGTCAGCACTGCTGCCGTTTCCGAGCGCGAGGCGCGCATGTTCAGCGATCCAGTTTCCACCGTCACCGTCGCGCTGGTCGCCGCCGATATATCCGTCTGCCGGGTGGAATCGTCCGTCTCGCCGGAATCGCCGGTATCCGCCGTATCAGCATTCTGTTGCGAATCTTCCGTATCGAAGGATAAATAAGCCGTCATCACATAGCCGAAAACGCCGTTATACTGCAGATAGCACCATGCCGAGCCTTTGCTGTACACGTCAACCGTTGTGCCTTGGGGTATTTGTGTCAGCACGCTGCCGTACGGCTGATCGCGCAGGTTCAGCGATCCGGAAGCCGTCATCACCACGGCGGGGATCGGGTCGCCGGATTGCTGCGAATCATCCTCGTCATCCGAGAACGTCAGGTACGCGTTCATCACATAGCCGTAGTATTCCTGATAACAGGTATAGGTCCAGGTGTTCATCCGCTGCAGTACGGGAACGGTTTCGCCTTGCGGAATTTTCGCCAACACACGGCTGCCCTGCAGCGCGTCGGCGCGCAGGTTCAAAGAGCCGGACGTCGTGGTGATCATCGCGGTGGCCTGCGCGCCGCTTGAATCATCGCCGGTATTCTGGCTGGTATCGTCTGCCGTGTCCTCTTCCTGCGTGCCTTCCGTCGTATCGCCGTCATCCGTGTCGCCGGTATCGCCGGCCTCTATAAACGAAAGAAATGCCGTCATCACATAGCCGGTGATGCCGTTGTAGGTCACCTGGCACCACTCGTAATCCTGCGTGTGCACCGAAACGATCTGCTCCCGCGGGATGGTCAAGTAGATCGGGCTGCCGATTTTTGGCAGCTGACGGAGGTTTAATGAACCGGACTGCGTCAACACCATCGCTGATATTTCGGTCTGCTCCCCCGCCTGCTCACCTCCGGTTTCATCTGCAAAGGACAAAAACATCGTCATCACATAGCCGCTGGTTCCCAGATAGGTAACGCCGCTCCACGTATCGCCCTGCTCCGTGACGGAAACGACGGCGTTTTGGGGAATGGTTGTCAATATACTGCTGCCTGCCTGCGGGAACTGCCGCATATTCAGGGAACCGGACTGCGTCGCGACGATCGCGGACAGCGCTTCGGCGTCCGTGGCATCGCCGGTGTCTCCTGTATCGGCGGTATCAGTTTCATGGATTTCGCCCGGGTATTCGGCGGAGAACGAAAGAAATTCGGAAGCCGCATAAGCGACGATCGTTCCGTATTGGATGTGCGCCCACGAGGCATCCCACGCAAGCACGGTGACGATCGCGCCGTTTGGCGCCGTGGCAAGCACGGATGCCGAATAGCTGCCCGATTGCCGGAGGTTCAGATATCCGCTTGCCGTGACCACCGCAAATCCGTCCACGCTCGATACGGCGGTATCGGAGCTTTCCGGTGCGGTACCCAGCAGGCTCAGTGCGCCGGTCGGCACATAGCCCGTGACGCTCCCAAACG
>JBDRTL010000306.1:0-2900 GCA_043824045.1 Bacillota bacterium | reverse complement strand
GACACCGGTCGAATACCGCGAATCCAGGGGTGTAAGCGCATGAGGGCAGCATGGAAGCGCATATGGCAGCGGTTTTTGAATGCATCGATTCGTACAAAGTATCTGCTGTCGGCGCTTGTGCTGCTGATCATGCTCATCGCCTGCGGCGCGTATGTGTGCGTATCGGGGTACCGTATTGCCTACCGCGAATACATCACCACGGCGGAGAACGATTTCGTTCAAGTTTACATCACCTTAAACCGCTTCGAAAAGCGTATGAAGCACCTGGCGGCGCTGTTTCAACAAAACGAGCAGGCAAACGAGCTGCTGGTATCCATCCCCGAAATGGCCTCTGGCGAGCATGTGCGCGCGAGAACAACCCTTATACAGATCCTCTATATCATGCTGGACGGCTCGGGCGATTATGAGTACAAACTATATGTCAACCCCGCGCTGCAGATTGCAGGCGATTCGTCCCGTATCCTGTCACTTGCTTCCATTGAACACACAGCATGGGGGCAGTCGGCTTTCCTTGGCTGGGGCTGGCGGCGCTTTTATGCCGCGGCAAGCCTTGATGCCGAGGAACCCGCGCTGATCGCGCCAATCCGTGAAAACAGCGATTATCAAAATCTCATCGCCATCCTGCGCATTGACCTTAAGCAAACAGCCCTCAGGCGCATGATGAGCGCAATCAAATCCGGAGAGTTCACCTCCTGCTATCTGGAAACAGCGGACGGACAGCTGGTGACTTTTTCGGGAATTGCGGATGAAAACCTCCCCGTGCAATACCTGCGGGATCATCCCTTGCGCGGTTTTGCGGCGCTGCAGTTTAACACCATAGCGTGGGACGGCGATAAGGTGTATTATCAAACACTGCCCGCCTCGGGCTGGCGGCTTGTGATGGTGGTGCATCGGGACCTGCATCTGCGAAGCACTTTACCGGAATTTTTGATGCTGGCCTTCATCGGTGGCCTGCTGGCGTTTGTGGGCTTTTTACTCGGCATCCCCATCCTTCTGCCCGCCACCAACAGGCTGCGCAGGTTTCATCAGCATGTGCTGGGCATTCGCAAGAGCGGTATACACCGTTATTTGGAGACAAATGCCAATGATGAGATCGGCCAACTCATCGGGGCGCATAACGAGATGCTCAATCATATCGAAACCTTGATGGCCGAAAATGAACAAGTGGTGCAGGAGATGCGGCGGCTGGAGATCAGCGCCCTGCAATCCCAGATCAAGCCGCATTTCCTGTACAATACGCTGGAGGCGGTATCGTGGATGGCGAAGATGAACCAGCCTGAACGCATCCAGAGCACGCTCAGGAGCTTGACGGGTTTCTATCGCATGTGTTTAAGCCACGGCAAGGATGTTCTCACCGTGGCGGAAGAGCTGGATATCGTGCGTAATTATTTTACCGTGCAAAGCATCCGCTATGCGCAGGAATTCCTGCTGGAAACTACAGTGGACGATGCCATGCTTTCGAACCGGCTGCCCAAGATCACCCTCCAGCCGCTGGTGGAAAACGCGCTGCTGCACGGGATTTTGGAATCGGGCAAGAGCGGGGGCACCATCCGCATCTTCAACCGTAAAACAGAAGGCGGGCAGGATGAGCTGTGCGTTGCGGATTCGGGCGCACACTTCACGCAGGAGGACTTTCTAATAGCCCTCTCCGACTGCAACGAAACCGGCGAAGGCTATGGCTTGCACAACGTGGAACGCCGGCTGGAGCTTTTCTTCAAAGCCGATCAGGTAATGTATCTGGATACGTCGGATTCGGATTATTCCATTGTGGTGCTGCGGTTTTACCCCTGACGCAAAAAAACGGAAAGGCACAATGATATATTATGTCAAATGATACGGCATTCCCCTCCGTGCTGAAGCTGTCGTTTGCGGGCGGGCCGCACCCAAACGAGGATCGCGCGGTGTGCGCGGAGCACGCGGGCATCCGCCTGATGGCCGCCTTTGACGGCTGCGGCGGAGTCGGCGGGCGGCGCTATCCGCAGCTTAAAAACCACACCGGCGCGTATATCGCGGCCGGCCTTTATGCCGACTGCCTGCGGGAATGGTTTTCGCACAGCGCTGCCGATCTGCCGCGGGCGCACACCGCGGAGGATCTGGGCGCGCTGTTTAGGCAGGCCGCGCATGAGTACTACGCGAAATACCTGGGCCATATACCCTCCGCCGTGACCGGAAGCATGGTGCGCACGCTGCCCAGCACTACGGTGATCGCGCTGATCTTTGAAAATGACGCCGCGCTGTACTGGGCGGGCAACACCCGCGGCTACCTGCTCACGGACGCGGGGCTGAAACAGCTGACCGGGGACGACCTGATCGGGCAGTGCGACGCCTTTGAAAGCCTGTATCTGGACGCGCCGATCGCGAATTACCTCTGCGCGGACCAGCCGTTCACCCTGCACGAAAAAATGATCGCGCTGCCGCAAAAGGGCGTGCTCATCCTCGCGACGGACGGCGCATACCACGCCCTGCCCACGCCCATGCACTTTGAAGCGATGCTTGAGAACACGATGCAGAAATCGAGCGCCAAAAAGCAGTGGGAAACGCTGCTGACCGAAGCGCTGATAAAGCGCGCGGCGGACGACGTGACGCTTGTGCTGCAGCCGTTCGGCTTTCACAAGCATGAGGAACTCGGCGCTTTCTTTGACAAGCGGCGCAGACACGTGCAGCAGGCGTATATCCTGCCCGCCGATCAGGCCGAACCCGGCAACCGCCTGGCGCTGAAGTCGTTGTGGGAAATGTACCAAAAAGAACAGGCTGGTTATGTTTAAAATACGCGCAAGTATTTTACATTCACATGAAGTATCACAATGACAGCAAGCAATAAAGGATTCGGAACGGCAGCACCAACAGTATTACATCACGTAAACGGTAATGCCAAAGTTGAAGGAAACGAAGATGTAATT
>JBDRTL010000305.1:0-4118 GCA_043824045.1 Bacillota bacterium | reverse complement strand
ACCAAACCCTTATAAATCAAGGCTTTCGTAACTATATCAAAAACCATCTACCGATAAATCTCACTTTATCAATAGATGGTAACTGATATGGTACGCCCGACTGGGTTCGAACCAGCGACCTACAGAGTCGGAGTCTGTCACTCTATCCAGCTGAGCTACGGGCGCGCAGGGGCGAAATCCATTGTAGCCTAAGCAAAAATCATTGTCAAGCCGACACCGGTTTTGCCGCGGCGCATCCGGAGAGTGCGCGCACATTTTCTTGGTGTTATGAGAAGTGTTTTACCGTTTGGTTCTCTGTTATCCGTTGGAATCCGCGGGCGTTTGCTTCGCCTTGAGGATGTCCCGGATTTCCTGGAGCAGAATGATATTCTTCGGCAGTTCGGCGATCACTTCCGCCAGCTTATTTGTTTCCTTCTTCTTGAGTTTAGAAATCAGCTTGACAACGAAAAATACGGACAGCGCGATGAGGAGGAAATTGACAACCGTCTGGAGGAACGTGCCGTACAGGATGGCGACCTCCGCCACGTCACCCGAAGCCGGTGTGAGCACGATTTTCAAGCCGGTCAAATCGATGCCGCCCAAAATCAGCCCGATCACGGGCATGAGGACGTCGTTGACGAGCGAGCTCACGATCTGGCCAAACGCCACGCCGATGATCACCGCCACCGCCAAGTCCATCACGGCCCCTTTGATGGCGAACTCCTTGAACTCTTTGAGCATAAGATGACCCCCCCTGTTTTGTTTTTCTTCAGTATATCATACGCATTGATAAAACTGAATCCTCAAACAGCTGCACGTTCGCCGGGATGCGGGATACGGGCATTCGGGCTTTTTGCTATTCTATTACCACTTCATACGGCCAGTCGATGATGCCGCCGAAGTCGTACACCTGCGTGTAGCCCATCTCAAGCAGCATATTCGCCGCGGTTTTGGAGCGGTTGCCGCTGCGGCAATACACAAGGATCGTCTGGTTTTGATCGGGCAATACCTCCGCCGCCTTTGCCGATACGCTGCCCGACGGCAGCAGCACGGCGCCCTCGATATGGCCCGCGTCAAACTCATATTGCTCCCGCACGTCTAGGATGAGCAGGGATACATCCGAGTCGATCATGGCTTTGGCGTCCGCGGTGTTGATCTTGCGGTATTCCGCCGCTTCGCTTACCGGCGCCTGCGTTTCCTGCGCGGCGGGCGCGCCGCCCGTGCAGGCCGAAACCGCGGCGGCGACCGCCAGCAGAGACAATCCGAGGATCAGAATTTTATTCAGTCTGAATCTGTTCATGGTTTTCTCCTTCCGAATGCGGCAAAGAACAGCCCTGCGAACGCAGGGCTTTACTAATTCTAATGTTTCACAACGCCGAACGGCCAATCCGCAATGCCGCCGAAATCGTACACGTTGGTGTACCCAAGCCTGACAAGCCGGTGCGCCGCCGCGCTGGAGCGTACGCCGCTGAGGCAGTACACAAGAATTTTTACGTCTTTATCGGGCAGCATACTCCCCGCCTTTGCCGATACGCTGCCCGACGGCAGCAGGACCGCGTTTGGAATATGCCCCGCGTGATACTCATACGGTTCCCGAACGTCCAGCACCGTGACGGCCTCGCCCGATTCCATGGCGGCTTTGGCTTCTTTGGGGCTGATCCTGTGATACTTCGCTTTAGCGCCTTCGGCTGCTTTCGTCTCTAAAACGGCGGTTGCTCCGTATGCAACGGCTAACGTGTCCGACGCCGGGGAAACTTTCCGAAAGAACGGTTCGATCAGGTCCTTCCAACTCATGCGGTTTACTCCCTTCCATACGCCGCGGAAAACTCCGCCGCTATCAGAAAGGATACCCCGCGTTTCCCGCAATGAAACCGCCCTACTCCATCCGCTCGTACACGGTGCACAGCACGTTTCCATAGCTTTTCACGGTGAACAGCTCCCGGTACTCCGCGCCGGGCCGCTGGGAATAGATCGCCGCGTAGGTGGTGTTGGAAAAGACATATGGCGGGTTCTCCGCCCCGGTCACGGCCATCACGCCGCGCAGGCTGTTTGGCAGCATCTCAACGCACTGGTTCAGGCTGAATAAACTCATCGGGTCGCCGCCGCCCAGCATAAGCGGCAGATCGGGATTGCGGTCTTTATTTTCGGCAAGCAGCGTCATGGCGTTGAGCGTGGAAACCTCCCAGTAGTCCAGCTCGTAGTCGCGCTGCGCGTCCTTCGCCAGCTCGTTGTAATATGCGTACTGATAGGGATGGTTGAGCGCGACGCCGACCCCCTGATAGAGGAAAATGAGCGCCAGCGCGACTGCGCCCGCCGCCTTCCCCACGCGGCTATTTGCCAGCAGCTTTCGCAAAAATTCCAGCCCGAGCCCCGCCAGCGCGATCATCGGCCCGTACAGGAAGTAAAAATGCCGCCAGCCGTTGTACATCAACGGGTGCGCCAGCACCCCGTACAATAACGGCGCCGCGAAGAGCGCGATCAGCGCGATCAGCGCGGGCCTTCGCCTGTCGCCCATTGCGCAGAGAAACAAGGCGTAGCCGCCGCCGGTCGCAGCCAGCGCAAGCACGGAAACCGGCACGGTCAGCGCGATCATCGTGGGCAGGTAGCTGCGCGGCAGCGGCAGCCCGCCCGTGGGATCATACACCGCCCCCTTGAAGATCACAACCCCCGTCCAGCGCGTGAACGCCGCCGCGTTGTGCAGCAGATGGGAAATAAAGCCGGCCGGATTGAACAAAAACGCGGGCGTAACCAGAATATAGACCGCGAGAAAGCTCAGGATGGCCGCGACGCCGCTCCATATCACCTGTCTGGTTATTTCGCGCCGGACGGCGAGCGTAATCAGGGCCGTGATTCCCATGACGCCGAACACGAAAAACCCGATAATCCGCGTGTTGGCCGCCAGCGCGCCCGCCAGCCCGAAGAACAGCGCGCGCCGGATATTCGGGCGCCCGAAAAAGCGGATGCCCGCCGCCGTGGTCCACAGCGCAAGCGACAGCAGCACGACGTCCTTGTTGTTGTAATGCCCCTCGGCGAAAAACCGGGGCGACAGGAAGAACAAAAGCGCCGCGGCGCAGGCAAGCACATGCGAAAGCCCGAGGCTGCGGCAGATGCAGTAGACCGAAAGCACGCCGGCCATAAACCAAAGCCACGTGTACATGTGCCAAAGGGTGTTAAACAGCTGCGGGTTATCCTCCCGGATTGCAAGCAGCGGCGCGGCCGGGTAATAGGCGGCCTGCCCGTGGTCCATCTCGATGCTCCCGGTGATGCGGTCGATCCCAAGATCGTCGTAGCCCTTGACCTGCGCGCTGTCTTCCCCCAGCAGCAAAACGGCGTACTCCTTCATGTTTTCCTGCAGGATCACCTGCTCGGAGGGGCCGTCCAGCGGCTGGCCGTAGTCCGCGGAGGTCAATAGGCCGGCCGCCGTCAGCACCGCGAAAAAAAGCGCGACCCACAGCGCCGGCGCACGTTTTTGCATGGCCAATCCTCCGTTTGCTTCCATCTCCGCGCAGGATGAACAAAGCTGTTTTACGCCCTGTTCGTCCGTCCGCTGATGCCATCATATCACAGCCGCAAAGGCGTGACAAGGTTGACAGGCTGAAGCGCTGTTTCTATAATGAAGGCGCGCCCGCAACCGTTTTTGGATTGAAAGGAGCACGTACAGATGAACACCACCCAAGCCATCCGCGCCCGCAGGTCCATCCGCAGGTACAAGCCGGACATCCCCGTTCCGCAGGAGCATATCGACCTTCTGCTCGAGGCCGCCATGTGCGCGCCCAGCGCCATGAACAAGCGCCCGTGGTCGTTTATCGTAATCGGGAACGCGGACATCCGGGGCAAGTTCGCCGACATGCACCCCTTCGCCCGCTTTCTCAAGGAGGCGCCGGTCGGCATCGTGGTCTGCGGCGATCCCAGGACGTATCCCCAGCCGCCGGGAAAGGAATTCTGGCCGCAGGACTGCGCCGCCGCCGCCCAAACCCTGATGCTGCAGGCGACGGAGCTTGGCTACGGCACCTGCTGGTCGGCGATTTACCCAAACGAAAGCCGCTGCGCCGCGATTTCCGAACTGCTGAGCATCAAGGACGTCGTTCCCTTCTGCGTCGTCGCAGTCGGCACGGCGGACGAAGCCCCCGACCGCCGCG
>JBDRTL010000304.1:0-3473 GCA_043824045.1 Bacillota bacterium | reverse complement strand
CCCGGGGGCCGACTCCGTCGCGCCAATCATAATTGGATACGAAATTGCCGCCCGGATACCGCATACAGCTTACGCCCATGTCCTGGACGGCCTGCATGACGTCCATGCGGAACCCGTGCACGTCGGCCTGCGGATGCCCGGGTTCAAAAATCCCGGAGTAAATCACCCGGCCCATGTGCTCCGCAAACGAGCCGAAAATCCTTTTGTCCGCCTCCGCCCGGGAAAAATTCATATTGCATAGTATTGTACATTTCATCAATGCGTTCACCTCTGGTTTTACTGTGACTTATTTCAAACCGGAGCTTGCCATACCCTGAACGAAATATTTCTGTCCGAACAGGTATAATAGCAGCATGGGAACAATAGAGATCAGCGTGCCGGCGAACGCGGCCCCGTATTGCACCGTGAATTCGCCCACAAATAACGCCAGGCCGCTGGCAAGGGTGCGCATGCTCGTGCTGCTCGCAACCAGCATCGGCCAAAGCAAATCGTTCCATGAGCCGTTAAAGCTCAGTATCAGAAGGCAGATTAACGCCGGTTTTACCTGCGGCAGCATAATCCGCCAGAAAATTCCGAATTCCGATACGCCGTCGATACGCGCCGCATCCTCCAGTTCCTTGGGCAGCACGGCAAACGCCGCGCGCATGAGAAAAATAGATGCCGCCACCGCGATGCGTGGTATGATCAGCCCGGCGTAGGAATTGTACATGCCCATTTTGAACACCACCAAAAACAGCGGCACCATGATGACCTGAAACGGCACCATCATCGTTGCGAGGGTCAGAAGGAAAAACAGGTTTTTACCGCGGAAGGTATAGCGCGCATACACAAAGCCAGCCAAGCTGTTGACAATCAGTGCAAACGCCGTTGTGCCGAAAGCGTAGATAAAAGAGTTGAGCATATACTGCCAAATTTTGATCCGGTTGCTAACCGTAGTGAAGTTTGCCAGGGTTAGACTGTGCGGCAGGAAGGTCGGCGGATAGGAAATAATCTCTTTCTCGGGCTTGAACGCCGACAGTGCCAGCCAAACGATCGGCAGAACCACCAGCAAAACCAATACAGTCAGCAGCAGGCCGATCAGTAACCGGTATGGGTTCAGGGACAGGCATTTGCTTTGCGATACCATCCTCATGCCTCCTTGCTCATCCGCCGGTACAAAACAACGGTTACAAGCATGATGATCACAAACAGCACAACGGACATCGCCGAGGCGTACCCCATACGCGAACCAGACGCGAAGGCCCGGGTGTAAATATAGGAGACGGTCGATTCCGTGGTATAATTCGGCCCACCGTTGGTTGTGGTAAAGATAATATCGAAGATCTGCAGCATCCCGGCAAATCGGGTCATGAGAATGAACCAGAAGGTCGGCAGGATGGACGGCGCCGTGATGCAGAAAAACTGACGGAATTTGCTCGCGCCGTCGATATCCGCGGCCTCGTACATGCTGGTGTCCACCTGTTGGATCGCCGTTACATAAATGATCGCCGAGATGCCGAACGAGCGCCAGATGGAAATGAACGAAACCACCCAGATCGTCAGGCCCGGTTTGTTGAGGAAGTTGATTTTCCCGACGCCAAGCGCCCGCAGGGCATAGGTAAAGTAGCCGATGTTCGCGTTGAGAATCATTTTCCACATAATGCCGATCGCCGTAGCCGAACAGATAACGGGCAGAAAAAAGATGGAGCGGTAAAGCTTGTTCCGGGCGGTGTTTTTGGTGAGGAAGGCCGCGATCACCATGGCGACAAACACCTGCACCGGCAACTCGATCACCGTGAAAATGCCCGTGACCTTCAAACTGTTCAGAAACCGCGAATCGCTGAACGCTTCCAGAAAGTTGTCAAGCCCGGCGAAGCGGATCTGCGTCATGGTCATATTGGCGTCGGTAAAACTAAGCCCGAAGGCTGTTAGAAGCGGCACCAGCACAAATAGGAACAACAGGATGAGGGAGGGCGCCAGGAATAAGTATGCGCTCCGCGAAGGGCGGTTCCAATACCTGAACACTCTGTGCAGAAACGTCATTGCGAAACTCCTTTGCCTATGCCGATAATATAACGGACGCAGTACGATGGCCGTATATTGGCTGACGCCATCGTACTACGTCCCTATTGTACCAAACCGTACCGGTGTTTTGCCAATTAGTTGTAGCTGGCTACGATACTGTCGGCCGCTTCCTGCGCCGCGTTGAGCGCGTCCTCAATGCTAATATCTTCAAACGTAATGCTGGACATCAGCGGTAGGATAACGTCGTTGAGAATCGCATTGGTGCCTGCAAAGCTCGAGGATACAATAAAGTCGGAGGGCGCATCCGGATTGGCGGATGACGTAACAACGAGCTTGTTGTTTTCTTTATAGCTCTCAGCAGCCTGCACGGATTTAGAGTAGGCCGGGAAGCCGTTGTCCAGCGACCAGGTCAGGGCCGGGCTTACGCCGTTTTCGTCGGGGGTGTTCCACCACTCGATGAAACGGTATGCCGCCATCTTCTCGTCATCGGAAACCACGTTGGTGATTGCGAAGCCGAGCACTTCAACCGAGTTCATTTCACCGGCGGCGCCTTGCGGCAGCAGGGCGATGCCATAGGGAATGCCTGCAGCGTCAAGCCCGCCCGTCGTCCAGGGGCCCGTAATGGTCATGCCGATCTGTCCGGCCGTGAAAACGGGATCGGTATCGGCGTCCACGGGGTTTGACCCGCTGGCAACCATATCGCGGTACATCTGCAGGAATTCCGCATAGCCCTCGTTGCCCGCGAAGTTCGCGGCCCACTTGCCGTTTTCATCCTTGTCCACAGCCAGTCCGCCGAAGCGCTGAATGACATGCGCGACCTGGTAGGCGTAATTGTAGGAGATGCCTGTGCCGTAAACATTCTTGCTTTCATCGGTAATGGCCGCGGCGAAGCTTGCAAACTCATCCCAGTTTGTCGGTGGCACTTCGGGGTCCAGGCCGGCGGCGGCGAAAAGATCCTTGTTCCACATCAGATAGAAGCCTACGATCTGGAACGGGACCAGGTACAGGGCATCGCCTTCAGAGCAGTAATTCAGGTAGGAAGGGATGAAGTCATTCTTATCCAACGTAGTCTTTTCAAAAATGTCACTGATCTCCGCAAGATGGTCGGCGTACTGGAAGCGGAACGCCGAGGAGAAGAGGACAAGCGCGGGACCGGAGTTCGCGGCAAGCGCCGTGGTCAGCTGTTCGGTAAAGCTGGAGGAAATATCCATTTCCACAGTGATGTTCCATTGGTTCTCTGCGTTGAACTTATTGACCAGCTGTTCGAGTATTGCCCCGTCCGGGCCCGTAAAGCTGTTCCAGAATTGAATGGTAATCGGTTCGTACGTTGCGCCCTCGGCAAACGCAACGCTAAGCGTTGCAGAAAGCGCCAGCACAGTAGCAAGAATTAAGCATACGAGTTTTTTCATGAAGTATCTCCCCCTTATTATTCTATGGTCCTCTTCGAGTCATTTTCGCTGCGTACTCGA
>JBDRTL010000303.1:0-9623 GCA_043824045.1 Bacillota bacterium | reverse complement strand
CGCTTCATTTGCTTCGCAAATTTCTGGCGCTAGTCGAGCAAAGCTCTCCCTATTCGGGCTGGCAAGGGGCATCACTTACAAACGAAGCCGCCTTCGGGCAGCTCCTTTTTTTGGTTTCACGCTGCACGAAAACTGTTCTTGCATTGTGATTCCCGCCGCCCGATGATATGATACGGAGTATCACCGCAGGAGGCATATGCATGTTCAACAAACGTACGCCGCGCAGGGAACTGGTGCTGTTCTTTATCGTGATCGCGGCATCTGCATTCGGGTTGGGATTAAGCGATTCGGTTTACGGCAACTATTTTAAGGACGCGTTCAACGTCACGGCGACGCAGCGCGCGTTTATCGAGATTCCCAGGGAGCTTCCCGGGCTTCTGTGCGCGGTGGTCATCACGTGGCTGTCCGCCTGGGGCGACGCGAAATCCAATCTGGTCGCCCAGCTGTGCGCCTTCGCGGGGCTGCTCGCGCTTGCGCTGCTCGCGCCCTCCTACGGCGTGATGCTGCTGTTTTTATTCGTCAACTCCATGGGCATGCACCTGTCCATGCCGCTCAATGATTCCATCGGGATGCACATTGCCGAACCCGGCAGGATGGGCCGCAGAATCGGGCAGTATGCCAGCGTGAAGACGGCGATGGGCTTCGCGGCCGGCATTCTGGTGTTTCTCGGCTTCAGGTTCAACGTGTTTTCCTTCACCACGCCGGTCAATCTTCTGTTTCTGATCGGCGCGGGCGCGTTTCTCATCGCGTTCGTCGCCTCGGTCTTCCTCGTAAAGGAAAAGGTTCCCGCGCTGACGGTACCCCGTCAAAAACGCAGGAAGCTGGTGTTTCGCAAAGAATACCGGTATTACTACCTGGTCACCATGCTGCACGGCGTGCAAAAGCAGATCGCCATCGTGTTCGGATCCTGGGTGATCATCGAGCTGCTGGGCAAAAAGGCGGACACGATGTCGCTTTTAATGATCACGGTCAGCTTCATCAGCATCTTTTTCATGCGCGTGCTCGGCCGCTGGATCGACCGCTTCGGCGTGAAAAAGATGATGTATCTGGATGCGCTGACGTTTATCTTCATCTATATCGTCTACGGGCTGGTCGTGTGGGGGATTACGGGCAAAGTGCTGACCGGAACGTGGCCGGTGTTTGCCATCTACGCGCTGTTCGTGCTGGACAGGATTTCCATGCAGATCGGCGTGGTGAAATCGGTCTACCTGCGCTCCATTGCCGTAAAGCCCGAGGAGATTACCTCCACGCTCTCGGCGGGCACGAGCCTGGATCACGTCGTGGCGATCATCGCCGCGCAGATCAGCGGCGTGGTGTGGACGGTCTGGGGTCCGCAGTGGGTGTTTTTCCTGGCCGCGTTTTTTTCGCTGGGCAATCTGTTCGTAGCTTGGAAAATTCCCAAAGACCAGCCTTCAGCCGGTTGACAAGGCGCAATCTGCGTTGTTGGCCGCGTCAGGTTTGGGCATCACTTACAGACGAGTGAGTTCAGCCTCCTGCCGTCCTTGCTTCCTTGCATCTCGGGCTTTCTGAACAGGCTGGAATGGGCAAACAGCTATCTTTCGATATTTCGGTGCATTATTATAGAATACTTTGGATTACTGCAGACGCCCTCCAGTATATTATGCTTTTAAAAGAACTTTATTCCAGGAGAGTTATGCAGTATATTTGGCCTAATAGGCACACGTGGAGCCGTGTACATAACGGTGATGAAATATCCTTGTAAAACAAGCGATACGTGGACACGTCCTGAGAAATTTGAGAATTATGAGAAAATTCCTTGCTTTTCGTTTGGCGTTCTACTATAATAACAAAGCTGTCTGTTTTGAAGGCGAATTATGCCCAAATGGGCGTGACATAAGGCTTTCATAGGGATGAAACGGTAAGTTGCCGCCATGGCCATGGCGGGTAATTATCGCGGACCAGCCCGCCGATCGGGCGACAGATTGGGTACAAGCTAAGAAATGCGCACTGTGACGCTCAGGGCGGCGGGGCCAAAGGCATCGCTGCCTTCACATAAGAGGGTCGTAGGCACACACGAAGCGGTGTACTTGAGATGAATATCAAGGGAGGTAAAATAATGGCCAAGCAGAAAATCCGCATCAAGCTCAAGGCGTATGAGCACACCCTTATTGATCAGTCGGCGGAGAGAATCGTGGATACCGCCAAACGGACGGGCGCGCGCGTATCGGGCCCCATTCCCCTGCCCACCGAGAAGGAAATCGTCACCATTCTCCGCGCTCCCCACAAGTATAAGGACAGCCGCGAACAATTTGAAATGCGCACGCATAAGCGCCTGATCGACATCTTGAACCCCAACCCCCGCACGGTCGACGCGATGATGAAGCTGGATCTTCCCGCGGGCGTCGAGATCGAGATCAAGCTGAACAATTAAGCAGGAGGCAGTTATCATGAAAAAAGCGATCGTAGGAAAAAAGATCGGCATGACGCAGGTCTTTACCGATGACGGCCGCCTCGTTCCCGTAACCGTGGTAGAGGCCGGTCCCTGCAAAGTAGTGCAGAAAAAGAACGTGGAAAACGACGGGTATGACGCCGTCCAGGTCGGGTTTGACACCGTGGCTGAGAACCGCGTGAAGAGACTGGTGTCCAAGCCCTTGCAGGGCCATTTTAAAAAAGCAGGCGTGGAACCCGCCCGCCACCTGCACGAACTCAAGCTCGACAACGCCGCCGATCTCGAAGTCGGAAGCGAGCTGACCGTTTCCCAATTTCAAGCCGGTGAGAAGCTGGATGTTTCGGGTATTACCAGGGGCCGCGGCTTTTCCGGCGCGATTTACCGTTGGAACCAGCATACCGGCCCCATGGCGCACGGCTCCAAGTACCACCGCGGCGTAGGCTCGATGGGCGCCAACTCCGATCCTTCCCGTGTTTTTAAAAACAAGCACATGCCCGGCCACTACGGCGTGGAGCGCGTCACGGTGCAAAATCTTGAACTCGTCAAGATTGACGCCGAGCGCAACCTGCTCCTCATCAAGGGCGCGGTGCCCGGCCCCAACGGCAGCCTGCTGATCGTCAGAAGCGCTGTCAAGGGCGCCTGATCCAAGCTCGATTGAAGGAGGAAATCATTCATGCCAAAGACTGCACTTTATAATATGGAAGGGAAACCGATCGGCGAGGTGGAACTGAGCGACGCGATTTTCGCCGCTCCGGTCAACACCGCGGCGATGCACCTTGTGGTGCGCTCCATCCTGGCCAACCAGCGCCACGGCACCCAGTCCGCCCTCACCCGCAACGAGGTGAAAGGCGGCGGCCGCAAAATTTACCGTCAAAAAGGCACTGGCCGCGCGCGCCATCACGGCAACCGCGCGCCGCAGTTTACCCACGGCGGCGTGGTGTTTGCGCCCAAGCCCCGCGACTATGTCATTCACGTACCCAAAAAGGTCCGCCGCCTTGCCTTTAAGAGCGCGCTGACCTCAAAGCTCCAGAGTGCGGAAATCATCGTGGTGGACCAGATCAAGCTCAAAGAGGCCAAGACCAGGCAGATGGTCCAGTTCCTCAAAGGGTTTGAACTGAGGAACACCACGCTTTTAGTGCTCCCCGGCCGCGACGAAACCGTTGTGCGCGCCTCGGGCAACATTCCAAAGCTCCGGACTTTGTATGTCAACACCCTCAACGTGTACGACATCCTGAAAGCCGGCAAGATCATCCTCACGCAGGAAGCCCTCAAAGGGGTAGAGGAGGTTTACGCATGAAACATCCGCATGACATTATCATCCGCCCGGTGCTCACCGAGGCATCCTATGAAGGCATCCCCGAGAAGCGCTACACGTTCGTGGTGGATGTGAGCGCCAACAAGACCGAGATCAAGCTCGCGCTGGAAACGATCTTCAAGGGCATCGAGGTTGACAAGGTGAACATCGTGCGCACGCTTGGCAAGATCAAGCGGCAGGGCCGCACCCAGGGCCGCACGCCCGAGATCAAGAAGGCCTACGTCACGCTCAAGAAAAGTTCCAAGCCTATCGAGTTCTTCGAAGGCATGGCCGAATAAAGCAGGGAGGATAGTCAAATGGCAATTCGCGTATACAAGCCAACCTCGCCCGCCCGCCGCTTTATGTCGGTGCTGACGTTCGAGGAAATTACCACAAATAAGCCCGAAAAATCGCTGACCGAGATCAAGAAAAAGAACTGCGGCCGCAACAAGCAGGGGAAGATTACCGTGCGCCACCAGGGCGGCGGCACGCGCGTGTACTACCGCAGGATCGACTTTAAACGCGATAAGGCGGATATCCCCGCCACCGTCGCGACCATCGAGTACGATCCCAACCGCTCGGCGTTCATCGCGCTGCTCAACTATATGGACGGCGAAAAGCGCTATATCCTCGCCCCCGACGGCCTCAAAGTGGGCGACAAGGTTGTAAGCGGCAGCGCCGCCGACATCATGCCCGGCAATTCGCTGCCGATGGAAAGCATCCCCGTCGGCACCTTGATTCACAACATCGAGCTCAAAGCCGGGCGCGGCGGCCAGTTGGTCCGTTCCGCCGGTCTGTCCGCCCAGCTGATGGCCAAGGAAAACGGCTATGCCCTCGTGCGCCTGCCCTCGGGCGAGCTGCGCAAGGTGCCACTCAACGCCAGGGCGACCATCGGCGTCGTGGGCAACTCCGATCACGAAAACGTCCGCGTCGGCAAGGCCGGGCGCAAGCGCCACATGGGCATCCGGCCCACGGTCCGCGGCGTCGTGATGAACCCGGTGGATCACCCGCACGGCGGCGGCGAGGGCAAGAGCCCCGTCGGCATGCCCGCCCCGATGACCCCGTGGGGCAAGGTGGCGCTGGGCCTCAAAACCAGAAAGCACAAGAAGTATTCCAATAAAATGATTGTCAAGCGCGCGGGCAAGTAATGCCTGGCCAAGGAAGGAGGAAGCCCATCCATGAGCCGTTCCATTAAAAAGGGACCTTTTGTACAAGCCGCGTTGATGAAGCGCGTTGCGGAAATGAACACCTTGGGCAAGAAAGTGGTATTGAAGACGTGGTCTCGCGCCTCCACCATCTTCCCTGAGTTCGTGGGGCATACCATCGCCGTGCACGACGGCAGGAAGCATGTGCCCGTTTACATCACCGAGGACATGGTCGGTCACAAGCTGGGTGAATTCGCGCCCACGAGGACGTACCGCGGCCACGCAGGCGAGAAATCGTCCGCGGCCAAATAAGCGGAGGGAGGAAAGAACATGGCAACCAGAGTGCAGAAAAAAGCGGAAGCGCATATGGCGGACCGGGACACCCGTCCCTCGGCACACGCCAGGTATGTCCGCATCTCCTCCCGCAAGGTGCAGATCGTGGTCGATCTGATCCGCGGCAAGAACGTCGACGACGCGCTGGCGATCCTCAAGTTCACGCCCAAGGCGGCCTCGCCGGTGGTGGAGAAGCTTCTAAACAGCGCCATCGCCAACGCCGTGAACAACAAAGAGATGGACCGCTCCGCGCTTTATGTAGCGGAAGTTTACGCCAATCCCGGGCCTACGCTCAAACGCTGGATCGCCCGCTCCCGCGGCAGCGCTTCTCCGATTTTGAAGCGCACCAGCCACATCAGCGTAGTGCTCGACCAGAAAGCTTAAGGAGGCAGCAGAATGGGTCAGAAAGTCAATCCCCATGGCGCTCGCGTTGGCGTAATCTTTAACTGGAGCACGCGTTGGTACGCCAACAAGAAGGATTTTGCGAACAATCTCATTGAGGATTTCAAGCTTCGTAAAATGCTCAAGGAGAAGTATTATCAAACCGGCATCAGCCATATTGATGTCGAACGCAGCGCCAACCGCATTACCATCAACATTTTCACCGCCAAACCCGGTATGATTATCGGGCGCGGCGGCGCGGGCATCGAGGCGCTCAAGCGCGACATCGATACGTTCCTCGGCAAGCCCGCCAATATCAATATCATGGAAATCAAGGTTCCCGAGATGAACGCCCAGCTCGTAGCCGAAAACATCGCCCAGCAGCTGGAAAAGCGCATCTCGTTTCGCCGCGCGATGAAGCAGTCGATGCAGCGCACCATGAAATCCGGGGCCAAGGGAATCAAAACCATGGTTGCCGGCCGCCTCAACGGCGCGGACATCGCCCGCTCCGAACACTATCACGAAGGATCCATCCCGTTGCAGACGCTGCGCGCCGATATCGACTACGGTTTCTGCGAAGCGAAGACCACCTACGGCCGTCTGGGCGTGAAGGTGTGGGTCTATAAAGGCCAGCGCCTGCCTCAGGCCAAACGCACCCAGGGCGCCGCTGTCCAGCAGCCCAAAGTAGGCAAATAAGCTATGTTGATGCAAAAGAGAGTCAAACGCCGCCGTGTTTTCCGCGGCCGCATGAAGGGCAGAGCACAGCGCGGCAACTTTATCGCCTATGGCGAATACGGTTTGGTCGCCGTCGAGCCCTCCTGGGTAACCAGCCAGCAAATCGAAGCCGCCCGTATCGCGCTTACCCGTCACACCAAGCGCGGCGGCCAGGTTTGGATCAAGATTTTCCCCGACAAGCCCGTTACCGAGAAGCCCGCGGAAACGCGCATGGGTTCGGGCAAAGGCTCGCCGGAGTATTGGGTTGCCGTCGTCAAGCCCGACCGCGTGCTGTTTGAAATCGCGGGCGTAACCGAGGCGGTCGCCAAGGAAGCCCTGCGCCTCGCGGGGCATAAGCTGCCGCTCAGAACCAAGATCATCAAGCGGCAGGAGACTACGAATGAAGCGGGTGGTGAAGCATAATGAAGGCAAACGAGCTTCAGGCTATGAACGCTGCAGAGCTTACGGACAAGGTGTCCTCGCTCAAGGAAGAGCTGTTCAACCTTCGTTTTCAGCTCGCAACCGGTCAGCTGGAAAACACCATGGTCATCAAGGGCGTCAAACGCGATATCGCCCGGTGCATGACCGTCCTTCGTCAACTGGAACAAAAGAACGCGTAGGCAGCTGCGCTTGATTGAAAATGAAGGAGGAAGCCGCTTCAATGTCTGAACAGAGAGGACTTCGCAAAACCCGCGTGGGCGTCGTCATCAGCGATAAGATGGATAAAACCGTCGTCATCGAGGTGAAGACCCACGTCCGCCATCCGCTGTATGGCAAGATCATGAACCAGTCCAGCAAGCTCAAGGTTCACGATGAAAATAACGAGTGCGGTATCGGCGATACCGTTTCCGTGATGGAGACCCGCCCGCTGTCCAAAACCAAGCGCTGGCGTCTGGTCGAAATCGTCGAGAAGGCGAAATAAGGAGGAAACCCGTATGATCCAGCCGCAAACGCGACTTAAAGTAGCCGATAATTCCGGCGCTAAGGAAATCATGTGCTTCCGCGTGCTCGGCGGTTCGTTCCGCAGGGCCGGCAGCGTGGGCGACGTGATCGTGGCAAGCGTGAAATCCGCAAACCCGGGCGGCACCGTAAAAAAGGGCGACGTGGTGAAAGCCGTCATCGTCCGCCAGCACAAGGAAATCCGCCGCCCCGACGGCAGCTATATCCGCTTTGACGATAACGCCGCCGTGCTCATCAACGACGATAAACTGCCCAGAGGCACCCGGATATTCGGGCCTGTGGCGCGTGAGCTTCGCGAGAAGGCGTACATGAAGATCGTCTCGCTGGCTCCCGAAGTTTTGTAAGGAGGGAGAACGAATGAAGGTTCACGTCAAAAAGAACGATCAGGTCGTTGTCATCTCCGGACCGGAGGCAATCAAGGGCAAACAGGGCAAGGTGCTCACCGTTGTGCCTCAGGACAACAAGGTGATCGTCGAAGGCGTCGCGTACGTCAGCAAACACCAGAAATCCCGCCGTCAGGGCCAGCCCGGCGGCATCTACCAGAAGGAGCGCGCCCTGGATGCGTCCAACGTCATGCTCGTCTGTCCCAAGTGCGGCAAGGCCACGCGCATCGCGCACAAGCCCGTGGAGACCGAGACCGACAAGGGAACCAAGAAATTAAAGAACGTGCGCGTGTGCAAACGCTGCGGCGCACAGATTGAGTAAGGAGGTACGGCTGCATGGCAACCCGGTTAAAGGATAAGTTCCACAACGAAGCCGCGCCTGCCCTCAAGCAGAAATTCGGCTACAAGAACGACATGGAAATCCCCAAGATCCACAAAGTCGTGATCAATATGGGGCTGGGCGACTGCAAGGACAACGCCAAAGCGCTGGAAAACGCCGTGGCCGAGCTCACCCAAATCGCGGGACAGAAGCCCATCGTCACCAAAGCGCGCAAGTCCGTGGCAAACTTCAAGCTTCGCCAGGGCATGAGCGTAGGCGCGAAGGTCACCCTTCGCGGCAAACGGATGGAAGAGTTTGTGGACAGGCTTTTGAACATCGTACTCCCGCGCGTGCGCGACTTCCGCGGCGTCTCCACCAAGGCGTTCGACGGGCGCGGCAACTACGCGCTGGCGCTGCGTGATCAGCTGATTTTCCCCGAGATCAACTATGATAAGGTGGAAAAGGTGCGGGGTATGGAGATCATTTTCGTTACTTCGGCGAAAACCGACGAGGAATGCAAGGAATTATTGAGCCTCCTCGGCATGCCGTACGCTCAGTAAGGCAGAAGGGAGAAAATAAAGTGGCAAAAACAAGCATGAAGATCAAGCAGCAGCGCCCGGCTAAGTTCTCCACTCGCGCTTACACGCGCTGCCGCCTGTGCGGCCGTCCGCACTCGGTGCTCCGCAAGTACGGTGTCTGCCGCATCTGCTTCAGAGAGCTGGCTTACAAGGGCCAGATCCCCGGCGTCCGCAAGGCCAGTTGGTAAGCGGAACTGAACAAAGGAGGTTCTACCATGGTCATGAATGATCCCATCGCTGATATGCTCACCCGCATCCGCAATGCGCAGGTGGCCAAGCATGATGCGGTCGTCATCCCTGCCTCAAATCCCAAGAAGGCCGTCGCCAAGATCCTGCTTGCCGAAGGCTATGTCAAGGGCGTTGATTTCGTCAAGGACGGCCCGCAAGGCAGCATTAAGATTACGCTGAAATACATCGAAGGCAAGCAGCCGGTGATCGCGGGGCTGAAGAAGATTTCCAAGCCCGGCCTGCGCGTGTACGCGCAGAACGGCTCCTTGCCCAAAGTCCTGGGCGGCCTGGGCATCGCCATCATCTCCACTTCCAAGGGAATGATGACCGACAAGGAAGCCCGCAAACAGATGGTTGGCGGCGAAGTGCTCGCCTACGTCTGGTAACGGCAGGGAGGGGAAGAGAAATGTCAAGAATCGGAAAAAAACCCATCACCGTTCCTGCCGGCGTTACGGTTACCGTGGATGAGCAAAACGTCGTGACCGTCAAAGGTCCCAAGGGCACGCTCGTGCAGGATGTCAACAGCGATATCAAGCTTAAGCAGGATGGCGGCGAACTGACGCTCACGCGCCCGACCGACGCCAAGCCCCACAAAGCCATGCACGGCCTGTACCGCAGCCTTGTGAACAATATGGTTGTGGGCGTGACCGACGGGTTTTCCAAAACTCTGAAGCTCGTTGGCACGGGCTACCGCGCCGCCGTGGACGGCAAAAAGCTGACCATCAACATCGGGTTTTCGCACCCCGTGGTGTTCGACGCGCCCGAAAACATCGCGTTCGAAACGCCCGACCAGACCACCATCGTGGTCAGGGGCATCAATAAACAGCAGGTTGGCAACCTTGCCGCCGATATCCGCGCCATCCGCAAGCCCGAGCCGT
>JBDRTL010000302.1:0-2407 GCA_043824045.1 Bacillota bacterium | reverse complement strand
TGATCGACGCGGGCGTCAAGCTCGGGCTCCCGCGGGATATCGCGACCAGAGCCTGCGAACAAACCGTGCTTGGCGCGGCCAAGCTGCTGCTCGAAACGGGGGAGCATCCCGCCAAGCTCAAGGATATGGTCTGTTCACCGGGAGGCACAACCATCGAAGCGATCGCCTCTCTGGAAAACAACGGGTTCCGCCACGCCGTCATTCAAGCCGCCGTCGCTGCCGCCGAGAAAAGCATAGCGATGAGCAAGGCCGCGGACAGCTGAACGTATGACACAAGCGATGCGTAGCGTGCAGATCTATACAGACGGGGCGTGCTCCGGCAATCCGGGCCCCGGCGGCTGGGCTGCGATTTTGAGTTTCAACGGAAAAGAAAAAGAAATGTCCGGCAGCATGCCCAATACGACCAATAATCGTATGGAGCTGTTCGCCGTGATCAGCGGTATCGGCGCGCTGAAGGAGCCCTGCGGCGTCGACGTCTATTCGGATTCCGCCTACGTCGTCAACGCCTTTACGCAGAAATGGATTGACAACTGGCAGACAAACGGCTGGCTGACCGCCGATAAGAAACCCGTGGAAAACGCCGATTTGTGGAAGCTGCTAATTCAGATCATCCGCATTAAAAAGCACGACGTCAAGTTTCACAAGGTCAAGGGTCACGCCGATCATCCGGAGAACATCCGCTGCGACGCGCTGGCGAAAGCGGCGATCGCGGACTTTAGAAAGATCAACGGGATGGATAAGACGGATTGAAGCGTTCATAATTGTTTCGTTTTGTTCACATATTCATATTTACGCAACTCTGACTGGACAAAAGCGGAGGGTTATGCTAGAATTCAAATAATTACAAAAGTGTTAACTGCTGGAGGGATTCGATGCATACAATCCTGAAACGCATGGTCTGTCTGACCTTAGCTTTTGCTGCACTTTTTTTGTCTTTTGCGGAGGCGGAATCGTTAAGCGGCGTATCGGTGGAGTCCGCGCCGTTTTCCCAGGCGTCGGCTTCGCAAAACGGAATGGTGCGCGTATACCTGTCCTCGCTGGGCAGCCCGAGTTCCGTATCGCTGACCATTTCCGGCAGCTATTCGTTAAGCAACGGCACCGCGCTTTCCAGCGGGGAAACCCTGTCGGTTTCATTCAGCGGCTCCACAGGCGCGATTACCCTGACACGCGGCGGCGCTTCCTATTCTATGGGCAGCGTCTTTTCTTTGCGCAGGCACAGCACCACGGGAAGCAACGGCGTGAAGATTGCGCAAGCCCGCAAACCCGGCAATCTGTATCCGGGCGATATCGAGTTTCGGGCCGTCGCGCAGAGCTCCGGCTATAAGCTGTATGTCATCGCGCATATCTATATCGAAGATTACCTGTACGGCGTCGTGCCCTACGAGATGGGCAGCAGCGCGCCGATGGAAGCTCTCAAAGCCCAGGCGGTCGCCGCCCGCACCTATACCGTGCGCATGATGAGCGCGCGCTCCTCCTGGGCGTACGACGTTGTGGATACGACCGGCGATCAGACCTATAACGGAACCCCGGCGACGGTTTCCAGCTGCAATACAGCCGTAGACCAAACCAAGGGGATACTGCTCAAAAACGGATCGGCCTATACGGCGACCTATTATTCCTCGTCCAACGGCGGGCAAACCGAATCGATCAAAAACGCGTGGGGGACGAGCGGGTATGATTATCTGGGCGTGAAGGACGATCCTTTCGATTACGCAAACCCCGCCAGCGTCGTTAAACAAACAACCGTATATGAAACCGCAAGCAGTTCAAGCAACAACGCGTCTCTGATGTCGCTGCTAAAAATAAAAGCGGTTGCCGCGCTCGGCAGCGCCGGATACAATGCGACGGCTTCCAACACAGCCCTCCAGACCGTGAAAAGCATCACGGCGCATACGCCTAAATACGCGTCGCCAAGCAGGCTGTATACCAAGATGGATATCACATTGTCCGTGACCACTTACAACGCGAGCAACGTTTTCGTATCGTTCACAACGACGGTCACCTGCGATATTTTCAGCGAGCTGGAAAGCATGCTCGGATTAGGCATTCAGACCGGCCAGAACGAGCTGTGGTCCGTTGTGGATGCCGACGGCTCGTTTCAAATCCAGGCGAGGCGATACGGGCACGGCCTGGGCATGAGCCAGCGCGGCGCGATGTACATGGGGCAGCTCGGCTTTACGTATGATGAGATTTTGGGCTTCTATTATCCGGGCAGCATGCGCGTCGGGTGTATTTTCACCAATACGATTCTCGCTGCCAATTCATCCGAAACGATTACGACAAGCGAAGATCCAGTAGATGTGGAAGGCAATTCAACTGGCACCGCCGTTCGCGGGATCGTTACGCTGGCAAACGACGCCCAGCTTGCGGTGCGCAATGCAAAATCGGGGACCGCGAGCGTGCTGAC
>JBDRTL010000301.1:0-5158 GCA_043824045.1 Bacillota bacterium | reverse complement strand
GCGAACTCGGTATTGTGCGCCATGAGTTCATCAAAGGTGCCGTCCTCCGCGATTTTACCGTTGTGCAGCATGAGGATGCGGTCGCATCTGCGAACCGTGGAAAGGCGGTGCGCGATCACGATTCGCGTGCCCCCCATGTCGCCCAGCAGCTTTGCTATCTTCATTTGCGTGATGTTGTCCAGCGCGCTGGTCGCTTCGTCCAGTATTAGAATCTTCGGCTTGGGCGCGATGGCGCGGGCAATCATCAGCCTTTGGCGCTGACCGCCGGATATGCCGACGCCGTTTTCCGATATCATCGTGCTCATACCCATGGGCATGGCGCGGATATCGTCGGCGATTCCGGAAACTTCGGCGGCATGCCAGGCATCGTCCAGCGTCAGCCACGGCGCGGAGACCACGATATTGTCGAAGATGCTTCCGGTAAACAGAGTGCCGTCCTGCATGACGACGCCGATATTGCGGCGAAGCTGCCTGACATCCAATTGATCCAGGTTTTTGTTGTCGTAGTAGACCGCGCCCCGCTGCGGTACCTCAAATCCCAGCAGCAGTTTGACTAGCGTTGTTTTACCGCAGCCCGTTTTCCCGACAATGGCGACATATTGGCCGGGCTTAATGGAAAGGGAGATATCGTTGAGCACCAGGGGCATCGTATCGTCGTAGCGGAAGCTTACATGGCTGAGTTCGATCGCGCCTTTCACTTCCCCCGGATCCACCTTGTTGCCCGTCTGCTCCGGCAAAGCGCTTAGGACCGGCGCCACCATATCCATTATCGGGCGGATTTGCGCCACGTTGAGCGCCACGGCGGAAAGCGAGAGAAGGGCGCCGCTGATCATGGCATAGGAAGCGTTGAAGGACATGTAGTCAGCGACGGCTATCTTGGCTTTGATGGCGGAATAGTACAGCAGGATGGAGCCGATCATCGGCAGCAGGATGGAAAACACCGCGTTCAGCTTCAGCATCAGCGGCGGGTCAAAGAGCAGTTTGACCGCGCCCGTGTAAGAATGCGCCCATTTTGCAAACGCGCGTTTTTCGGCTCCGGCAAGCTTGATTTTCTGTATACCCGTCAGCAGGGAAAACACGATGCCGCTCACTTTCGAATCGGCCGTCATGCGCTTCCTGGAGTTGTCCGCGCCAATAATCATGGTGATGCTGGTGATGCCGAGCGTTACGAAAATGATCAGCAGCGCAGGGAGCACAAGCGCCGGCGCATAATGGAAAATCTGCCCGATGTAAATCAAGGAAAACACGATGGAAAGCCCGACGGAGAGCACGGCGTCGATCAGAGTCGTGCACAAGGTGGTTATGTTTTGCATTCGCGACGACAGTTCGCCGGCGGAATACCCTTTGAAAAACGTGACCGGGAGCGAAAACATGCGGGCCACCGTCGCAGCCGATACCGCGACTTCGCTTCGGCTTTCGATTCGCTGCTGCATGAGCGTTTTCACAATGCCGATCATCGTCTGGGACAGGGCGACGCCGATCAGCAGCGTAACGACCATTGCCAAAGCGTTGATATCCCCGCTGGGGATGACGTTTTTAAACAGAATGGATGTGGCGTACGGGGTCAGAAGGCCGATGAGCGTGGCCACCAGCATCGCCGCAGCCATCACAATCACATCGGACGCCGAAAGGGTTTTAAGAATAGAGGCCATCAAATCCCGTACACCCAGTTTTTTCAAAGGCAGCGGCTTATAGAAAACGAGTGCGTTTGGCTGCAGGGTATCCGCCGTCTTTGCGTTTACCTTGACGACGGCGCCCGTTTGCGGATTGCGAAACGTATACCCGGTAATCCCGTGCGGAATCAATGCGACAGGCTCTCCGCTTTTCATAGAGCCCAGCAGCACGCCGGAGGAGTCCTTATACCACGATTCGCTGAGCAGAACTTTCCGGTGCATCATATTGCCGGCGCGCAACGCAAAGCTGACCGCCTGATCAACATCCGTCGAATCCTGGGGCAGTACAATGCATTTTTCACCGCAGCAGGTGAGAATCTCGTTCAGCTGCTGCTGAAGCCATTGCTGGTCCATGACGGGTTCGTCGCGGGATGCGGATTGGCCGGTAGCCGAAAACGCCAGATCTGCAAAGGCGGCTTTCATCATTTCGTCGTCCATATTGATCCGCTGTTTGATTTGCCCGTCGGACCCGCTCATGCCCCGTTCACCCCCCTATTCCGTCGTAACCAGCTGATAATACAGCCCTTTTTGCAAAAGCAATTGTTCATGCGTGCCTTGCTCCGTCACTTGCCCGTTGTCGATGACGATGATTTCATCGCAATTGCGAATCGTGGATAGCCGATGCGCAATCACAATGGAAGTAATGCCGCGTTTATTGATATTGGCAACTACCTCCGCTTCGGTTTTCGCGTCCAGCGCGCTGGTCGCCTCGTCCATGATCAGCAGTGTCGGATCCTGCACCAATGCGCGCGCAATTTCCATGCGCTGCCGCTGCCCGCCGGAAAAATCGCGCCCGCCGTCGAGTATTCTATACTGATACCCGCCTTCGCGCTGCATAATATCGTCGCTCAGCTGCGCATCCTTGGCCGCGAGGACCATCGCGTGGTTATCGATGCTGTTGTCCCACATTTTGATATTGTCCGCAATGGTATCTTCAAACAGCACGACGTCCTGATCGACCACCGAAAGCGATGCCGTCAGCTGTTCGTGCGGAATTTTTTCAAGCGGAATACCGCCGATGAGAATATCCCCGCTCCACGGCTTGTACAGCCCGCTGATCAGTTTTGCCAGCGTGGATTTTCCGCAGCCGGACGGCCCGACAAAAGCGACGCTCGCCCCCTGCTCCAGTTTCAGGTTGAAATTCTGAATCAGCGGCGGAGAAAGCCTGGAATAGCCGAAGCTCACATTGCGCATCTCCAAGGTGCCCGGCAGCTTGACGAAGTCGCCGTCTTTGAGCGTATCGGTATCGTTATCTTCCACATCGTCCGGATAATCCATCACGTCTTCGATCCGCTCCATGGACGTGCGCATTTCCTGTACGCTTTGCCCGACGCTGATCAGCGAATCGACAGGCGACAGCAGCGAAGATAAAAGGCCCTGGAAAGCAAGGATCATGCCGACGGTAAACTGATTGTTCATCACCAGCAAAACGCCGAGCCCCACCACGGCGGTGTTGGTCAGCGCTTTGATCACGCCAGGGAGCGCGCCAAGATATTGATTGAGCTTGGTATAGCGCACGGACGCGGCGTTCACGGACGCCTGATAACCCGACCAGCGCTGGAAATACCCTTCTTCCGCGCCGGTCGCCTTAATCGTCTCGATCATTTGGATACCCGACGACAGCACCGCGGAAAGCTTGCCGGCGTCGCGCATCTGCAGGCGCGTAATGTTCACGCGCTTCCTGGCGATCACCTGCGACAAACCGATATTGATGATCACGCACGCGAGGCTCACCGCCGTAATCAACAGGCTGTAGCGTATCATCACGACGAGGTAAAATACCGTCAGCACAATATTTAAAAGCGTAGGAGCCAGCTGGCTGATCAGCGTTATGGCAATGGTGGAGTTGTACGACTGCCTTCTGGCAATATCCCCCGACATGCGCTGCGAGAAAAACTCCATCGGCAGGCGAAGAACGTGCCACAAAAATGAAGCGCTGGATGAAACCGCAAGCTTGCCCGATATTCTGTAGAGATACAACGCCCGGATGCTCAGGACGATCGCCTGGAGTACCACGACGGCGCACATCAGAAAGATAAACGGATACAGCCATTCGGGATTTTGGCCCACGAGCAGCCGATCCATGAATACGCGGGCAAACGCCGGATAAACGACGCCGAGCACCGACACCAATATGCCGGAAAACATGACGAACAGAAAGGATGCGAGCGTGCCTTGCAGGCGCGACTTTGCAAACGCCGCCATGGAGCGGCGATGACCGCCGGGTTCAAACGCCGCCGTGGGCTCAAAGCAAAGGCAGACGCCCGTAAAGGAAGTGTCAAATTCCCCCATTTCCACGCGAATAGAACCACGCGCGGGATCGTTGATCAGCGCGTGGTTGCCATGAAAACCTTTGAACACGACAAAGTGATTGAAATTCCAGAATAGGATGCAGGGCAATTTCGCCTGTTTCAGGGCTTCCAGCGTGCCATACCGGTACGCGTTCGCCTCCATGCCGTAGAACCGCGCGGCGCGCAGGATATTCAGCGCATTCGAGCCGTCGCGGGATATGCCGCAGTCCGTACGCAGCTGCTCCAAGGGTACCCATTTTTTATAATACGCCAAAATCATCGCCAGGGAAGCGGCTCCGCATTCCAGCGCTTCCATTTGCATCACGACGGGTACATGTATTCTGCGGCGCAGCAAGTCTTTTCCTCCTCGTCAGTTCACCAAAAAGCTGATCTGGTGTACGGTGTCCGTTGTGATTTTCACGTTGGCAAACGTATCTTTATCGCCCACCTTCGAGCATTCCACGGTCACCTGCACATTCCAGTCCGTGAGTTCCAGCACATGCACCTCGTAATCCCCGGACAGCAGCGCCGCCGCATCGGCCTGGGAAATCGGCGTGGACGCGACTGCCTGAATGGTACCGGGATTCCCGTTCACATCGGCCTTCATCCCTTTTTGGATCATCGCCGCTTCGTCCGGCGGGAAGAAAGATATGTACGCGTCCCCCGTGGATACGAACGGCTTTGTCAGCGTAGTCGGTATATATCCAAGCACACTCCAAACCAATCCGCATACGACAATCACGGCAACCGTTCCCAGAATCAACCAAACGCTCGGATTGGTAACGCGGATATAATCGTCCAGCTTGTCCACAGTCGTTGCCTTGCGGATACTCTGGCTGCGAAAATTAATCTTAGCGTCAGACATCGGTATTGCCTCCATCTAATCAATCGAAAAATAAAAAGAGATGTTATTGATAGGCTTGTACCACTGCAATCCCTTTATTAGCAGGTTTTAATAACTTACATAGTATTATATAGGTAAACTTGCAAATTGCAAGAATAGATTGAATTATCGGCCCATGCTGATCCTATGCATGGCGGCTTTGAGGACAGCTTGTCCGGCTTTGAACGCCCGAGATGTTCGCTGCTTTTTAGAGTATCCATGCAAACTAAAAGACAACGCCCATTTCAATGGCGTTGTAAAAATGCAGATTCCCAGTGGGAAAATGTATGAAACCGGCATATTGTTTTTGT